>DASUPH010000070.1:0-3182 GCA_036276275.1 Candidatus Limnocylindrales bacterium | reverse complement strand
CCGGCAGGTGGTGGGTGGCGAGTTCGGCGAGCTCGAGGGCGAGCTCGGCGCCGCGGCCCACGTCGTCGTGGCGGAAGTACACGTAGGCATCCAGGCCATCTGCGATGAACGGCTCGAGTCGCTCGAGCCACGTCGCCAAATCGTCGGCCGTGTAGTCGTGGCGTCGCAGCCGCAGATAGAGGAATCCACCGGTCCGGCGGATCGTCGGCGGTCCTTCGTCCTCGGCCAGCTCCGTCGTCACGAGCGCGGCGCCGGCCGTTCGGAGCGTGGCGAACACCTCGTCCACATGCCAGCTCGCGTCCTGGAACTCCATCGCCAGCGGAAGGTCTGCCGGCCACGCCGCAAGGAAACCCGTCAGCCGCTCGTCGTTGCGGACGACGCCATCGGGGACGCGGAACAGGATCGTCCCGAGTCGATCACCGAATCGTCGGAGCGGAGCGGTCAGCCACGGGACGCTCTCGCCGGGGTCGACCTGGAGCGACCGGAACGAGCCGCCGCGCTGGGCCTTCACCGAGAAGCGGAAGTCGGCCGGCGTCGCGGCCAGCCAGCCGTCGACGGCGGACGGGCTCGGCTGGCGGTAGAACGTGTTGTTCAGCTCGACCGTCGCGAGGCGCGACCCGTAGTGCCGGAGGAGGCCATCGCCGCGGATTCCGGGCGGGTAGAAGCGCGGCGACCAGGCTGGGTACGCGAAGCCGCTCGTCCCGGTCCGGAGGCGTCCGGCCAAGGAGCTCAGGCCTCGGCCGGCGGGCAACCCTCGTGGGTCGGGCGGGTGTCGGGCTCGAGGGCGACTGCGACCCGGCCGAGGCTGCGCTCGATCGCAGCGACATCCGCGGCGTCGAAGCGCTCGAGGAAGTACCGGCGTACGCCGTCGAGATGGGTGTCCGCGGCGGTCCGCAGACGGTCGAGACCCGCGGCGGTCAGGACGGCCTCCTGGCCGCGGGCATCCGTGTTGCACGCGATGCGTTCGACCGAGCCCGCGGCCTCCAGCCGGTCGACCAGCCGGGTGATCCCGCTCCGCGACAGCAGGACGCGGTTGGCGAGGACGTTCATCCGGACCCGGTGACCCGGGGCGTCGGCGATCTGGAGGAGGGCGTCGTACTCGGCCAGGGAAATGCCGTGAGCCGCCTGCAGCTCCTCGTCCAGCCGGCGCGTGATCCGGGCGTGGGCCTGGAGGAACGTCCGCCAGGCGCCGATGCCGGGCTCGTCGACGACCCGCTTGACGGGTCGGGGCAGGGGGGTGGTCGTCGTCGTGGGCATGGGGGTAGGCGTTGGCGGCATTGGACCGTCATCGTACCCGGCGCGAACATTGTTGACAAGTCAACGACTCCGCGATGTCGCTGCGCGGTCAACAAACTGCCTGAGACCAGGCGGGTCATGCGACCCGCGACCGATTACGATTTCGGCGGACGCGACGGTCCGCCGTCTTCCTGTCCGCCGATCGTCATGGTGAGGCTTCGATGACCGCATTCGATGTCGAGGCGCTGCGGCGCCGCTTCCCGGCCCTGGCCATCGAGGACGGCGGCCGGCCGGTCGCCCTGTTCGACGGCCCCGGCGGCACCCAGGTCCCGACAACCGTCATCGAGGCGATCGCGAACTACTACCGGACCTCGAACGCGAACCACGGCGGGCCGTTCCTCACGAGCCGGCGGAGCGACGAGTCGGCTCACGAGGCCCACCAGGCGATGGCCGACATGCTCGGCGCCGGCGACGCCTCGGAGATCAAGTTCGGCGCCAACATGACGTCGCTGACGTTCCACGTCAGCCGATCCATCGGGGCGACGATGCAGCCCGGCGACGAGATCGTCGTGACGATCCTGGACCACGAGGGCAACGTCGGGCCGTGGAGGGCGATCGCGGCCGATCGGGGTCTCGTCGTCCGGACGGTCGACATCCGCGAGTCCAACCTCACCCTCGATCTCTCGGCGCTCGACGCGGTCCTCGGGCCGCGGACGAAGCTGGTCGCGGTGGGCTGGGCGTCGAACGCGGTCGGGACGATCAACCCGGTGGCGGAGATCGTGCGGCGAGCCCATGCGGTCGGCGCCTGGACATATCTCGATGCGGTCCATGCCGCGCCGCACGTGCCGATCGACGTTCGTGCGGTCGGGACCGACTTCCTGGCCTGCTCGACCTACAAGTTCTTCGGGCCCCATGCCGGCGTCCTCTACGGCCGGCGATCGGTTCTCGATGCCCTGCCCGCCTACAAGCTCCGGCCCGCCGAGGACCGGTTCGAGACCGGGACCGCCAACTTCGAGGGGCTGGCCGGTGTCACCGCGGCCGTCGAGTACCTCGCCGACATCGGCTCGGCGTACGGTGGCGCGAGCCCCGGCGCCTCGCGTCGCGAGCGGGTGATCGCCGGCATGACCGCGATCCGGGCCTATGAGCTGGATCTCTACCGACGGCTGGTCGACGGCCTCGAGGGGATCCCGGGACTGCGGATCCACGGCATCACGGATCGGGCGCGGTTCGAGGAGCGGACGCCGACGGCTGCGCTCACCCTCGACGGGGTGGCCCCGCGAGAGGTCGCGGTGGCGCTGGGTCGGGAGGGGATCGCGGTCTGGGATGGCGATTTCTACGCCACCGGCCTGATCGAGCGACTGGGCTTCGCGGACACCGGCGGGGTCGTCCGGATCGGGCTGACCCACTACAACACGTCCGCCGAGGTCGACCGCCTCGTCGACGCTCTCGGCCGGATCGCGACGCGGCGGCCGGCGGGGGTCCGGCCGGCGAGCACGGTGGGAGTGGCCGGCTAGGCAGGCAGGCGCCTGCGCCGGCCTGGGCACCGGTCCGGCGCCGGCGCGCCCTGATGCCGCGGTGGCATGGGCTTCGATGGCAGCGAGCGTGATCACGCACCGAGAGCGCGCGATCACGCCTGCCAACGTCCGATTCCATGCCGCGATCGCATGAGGCGATGAGCGGCACGCCGGACGTCGCCGTCGTCGGCGGCGGCATCGTCGGGACGGCGGCCGCGGCCTTCCTGGCCGATGCCGGCGCGCGGGTCCGCCTCTACGAGCGGACCGAGATCGCGGCCGGGGCGTCCGGGCGCAACTCGGGGATCGTCCAGCACCCGTTCGACCCGAGTCTCGCCGGCCTCTACCGGGTCACGATTGCGGAGTACCGCGCCTTGGCCGTCGAGGTCGACGGGTTCGGCCTGCCGAGCGAGCCGGCGGGACTGCTTTACGTCG
>DASUPH010000069.1:0-2043 GCA_036276275.1 Candidatus Limnocylindrales bacterium | reverse complement strand
CTTGGGTTCGCCGCGGCGTTCGTCGCCGTCGGGGCGGGGACGGTTCTCCGCCGCCGTCCGCGCTGAGGTCCCGAACGCGATCGTCGGCGACTGATAATCGGGGCGTGACGAGCGCCCTCCTTGCCTTCGATCGCGCCGGCGACCGCCTGTTCGATGCCCTCCGTCGTGCGGTTGCGAGCCGGCTGCCGTCGCTTGCCCGGCTCGAGACGCCGCCATGGGTCGGGATCGCCGTCGCCGTCGCGGCCTGGCTCCTGATCGTCGCCTTCAGCGACCCGTGGGGACGCCTGTGGGGCACCGGCCAGGACGCCCGCTGCTACTGGCAGGCGACCCTCGCCGACCCGTACCTCCACTCGGACTGGAACGACCCGATCGCCTACGTCTACTCCCCCGCCTTCCTCCAGCTCGTCTCGCCGTTGACGGCGTTGCCGTGGCAGGCGTTCATGGCCGTGTGGACGGCGATCCTCGTCGGTGTCGTCCGCTTCCTGACGGGTCCGCGCCTCCTGGCCGCCGGCCTGCTCTTCCCGTTCGCCGCGATGGAGGTTGCCGGCGGCAATGTCTCGCTGCTCCTCGCGGCCGCGATTGTTCTCGGCTTCCGCTGGCCGGCGGCCTGGTCGATCGTGCTCCTGACGAAGATCACGCCCGGGATCGGGCTGCTGTGGTTCGCCGTCCGGCGGGAGTGGCGATCCCTGGCGATCGCCCTCGGCGCGACGGCGACGATCGCCCTCGTCTCGTTCGCGATCCTCCCCGACCAGTGGCGGGACTGGGTCGACGTCGTGCTCCGGAACGTGGCCGCCGGCAAGAGCGGGACGTGGGCGTCCGTCCCGATCCCGCTCTGGATCCGCCTGCCGTTCGCGGTCGCCCTCGTGGTCTGGGGGGCGCGGACGGACCGCCGCTGGACGGTTCCCGTGGCCGCGATGCTCGCGCTGCCGGCGCTCTGGTACGGCGGCATCTCGATGCTGCTCGCCGTGATCCCGCTCCTTGAGCGCGACCGACCGCGGCCGCGCCCGGAGGCGCCCGAGGCGCTCGCGATCAGGCCCTGACCGGGACGGTCAGGGCCACGGTCAGGCCGTCGGCGACCGAGCCCGTCACCGTGCCGAGCTCGTGGACGCCGCCGTCGTCGCCGAAGACTCCGTCCCGCTCGAGCGACACCTGGCTCAACGCCGCGACGCTCGGGCCGTAGCCGTCGGTCGCGTAGACCGCGTCGCAGGCGTCCTTCGGCAGGGCCACCTGCGACGTCGCGATCTTGTTCGCCTCGTCGGTCGCGGCTTCGAGGTCCGGGTAGACCTCGAAGTGGATGTGCGGCCAGCGGCCCGGGTAACACGCCGGGAAGATGCTCTGGAACGTCACGACGCCGCTTCCGTCGGTCGCCTGGACGCCGCGCAAGTAGTTCTCGTTCGCCGCGGCCTGGGAGTACAGCGAGTAGTTGCCGGCCTGGTCGCAGTGCCAGATGTACACGGCGGCACCGGTCATCGGCGCACAGCCGTTCGACGCGTCCTGGATCGTGAGCTTGATGGTCAGCGGCACACCCTTGGCGGTCGTCGTCGACGAGCCGAAGCTCGACCGGATGTCCTGGCGGACGATCCCGCTCTGGGCGAGAACGTTCGGTCCGTTCGATCCGTCACCCGGGAACGGGCCGGCGGTCTCCTCCGGGATGACGGCACAGTCGGCGGCGGCGACGGCCGCGCTGGCGCCAGTCCCGGTCCCGGTCGAGGGCGCCGCGCTCGAGGCGGACGGCGACGCGGTCGCGCCGGGTGCGCAGCCGAGGATCGACATCAGGCCGGCGCTGATCGTCGTGAAGCCGGCGAGCCTGATGACCTGGCGGCGATCGATGAGGGTCGAGAGGTCGTAGACGAGACCGCGATCGGCCTCCTCGACGTCCATGTGTCGGGCGCGTTCCAATTGCGGCGGCGTCTGCTGGGCCATGGCGCTGCTACCTTCCATCGTCGGGGTCGTCTCGCAGTCTGGGGACCTGATGAGCCCAGTGTCCCGAGAAAGACCTGATGGAATCGTGAGACGAATGCGTTCCTACGTGCGCCCCGCGAC
>DASUPH010000068.1:0-6514 GCA_036276275.1 Candidatus Limnocylindrales bacterium | reverse complement strand
CAGGTCCATGATCTTGCAGATCTTCGCCGCGCAGGCCTCCGACAGCGATCCACCGAAGACCGTGAAGTCCTGGCTGAAGACGAATACGGTCCGACCGTCGATCGCGCCGTGGCCGGTGACGACGCCGTCGCCGAGGATGGCGTCCGGATCGTCGTCCCCACCCCGGGCCGTGACGAACCCGTCGATCTCGATGAACGAATCCGCGTCGACGAGCAGATGGATCCGTTCACGGGCGGTCAGCTTGCCGCGAGCGTGCTGCTGGTCGATCCGGACGTCGCCGCCGCCGACTTGGGCTCGCCCGCGCATGTCGCGAAGGCGCGCAGAGCGGTCCTGATTGGTCGGCACGGGCTCTCCATCCGTTCGTCGGTGTCTTTGCGCAAGGACAGAACGGCCATGATAGCCCGCCGACATATCCACAGAAACGGTGAACAACTCGCATCTTCTGTGGATAACCTCGATGCTCGCCCACCAAAGCGCTGCGGTAGCATGGCGTCCTTCCCACGCCGCGTCGACCGTCCGCGACGCCGACCAGACTCGAGGTGATGCCCCGGTGACGCAAGTGATCGCGATTGCGAATCAGAAGGGTGGCGTCGGCAAGACGACCACCGCGATCAATCTTGCCGGGGCTCTCGAGGAAGAGGGCTACCGGATTCTCTGCATCGACATGGATCCGCAGGCGAACCTGACAGCCGGCCTGGGCATCAACTTGAACACCGTTGACAAGTCGATGGCCGACGTCCTTGCCGACGGACGCTCGACCCTGACCGACGTGATTCGCCCGACCGAGAGCGCCGGCATCGATATCGCGCCCGCGAACATCGACCTCGCGAGCACCGAGGGCGAGCTCTTCACGGCCCTTGGTCGCGAGCAGGTCCTCCGCGACGCACTGGAGGGGCACGTCGCCGTCTATGACTACGTCCTCATCGATTGCCCGCCGAACCTCGGGCTGCTGACCGTCAACGGTCTCGTGTCAGCAAACAGCGTCATCATCCCGGTCCAGACCCAGTACTACGCGATGAAGGGTCTGAACAACCTCGTCAAGGTCATCAACATGATTCGGATGAAGCTCAACCGCGACCTCCGGATCCTCGGCCTCCTGCCGACCTTCTACGACGGCCGGACCAATCTCGCCCGGGACATGCTGGACGAGCTCCGCGTCATCGGCGACCAGCATGTGTTCAGCAGCATCGTCCGCAACACCGTGAAACTGGGTGAGGCGCCCCTGGCCGGCCGGCCGATCACGTCCTATGCCGGAACGTCCGAAGCCGCTCGCACGTATCGCGAGCTCGCCCGGGAGGTGATCGACCTTGGCCAGGCCTGACTTCCGCGCCGTCGCGGCCCGGCGGCTGTCCGAGGATCGCGAGCTCTCGCCATCGATCATCTCCCTGCTGACCTCCGAGCATTCGGGCCGGAGCGTCGGCGTCAAGGCGATCGCCCTCGACCGGATCGAGCCGAATCCGAACCAGCCGCGGACGATCTTCGACGAGTCCGCACTCCACGAGCTCGCTAACTCCATCCGTGAGCACGGCGTCCTCCAACCCATTCTCGTCCGCCCTCTCGGCGACAACCGCTATCAACTCGTGGCCGGCGAACGCCGCTGGCGGGCGTCGAAAGAGGCCGGTCTTGCGACGATCCAGGCGCTCGTCGAGGAGATCGACGATGACACCGCGCTCGAGATCGCGATCATCGAGAACCTCCAGCGCGAGGACCTCTCGCCGCTCGAGGAAGCGACGATGTACGACCGGATGATCCACGAGCACGGCTACAGCATCCGGAAGCTGGCCGACAAGCTCGGCAAGGACAAGGGCTATCTCGAGAACCGTCTTCGACTCGCCGACGCCCCGGAGGAGATCCGCGAGCTGGTGTCCTTGCGCAAAGACACCCTGTCCCACGCGTACGAGCTGCTGAAGGTCGACGACCCGAAGAAGCGTCGCCGGCTGGCGGGCCAGGTCGCGTCCGGCGAGCTGTCACTGGTCAAGCTGCGCGAAAAGATCGAAGGGCGCCGCGCGCGTGTCGTCGCGATCGTCGTCGACGAGCCGATCGACGAGCTCGCCGCCGACGTTCCCGGACCGGCCGTCGAGGAGCCCGACTGGACGACACCAGGTCGCGTCCACCCGGCGATGAGCGACGACTCGCTGGTCACGGCGCGCCACCAGCTGTCGGATGCGGTCGAGGACCTCGTGTCGGTCCTGCGCGCACCGGATGTCATCCGCGGCATCCCGGAGATCGACCGGGACAACCTCGCGAAATACCTGACGATCGCGAAACTCAAGCTCGAGAACGCGATCGCGCTGGTCCGGAGTGGCGACGGCGCCTGACCTCCGAATGGCGTAACTGTCAGCGCGTGACGGCCTGGATCCAGGCGACCGCGAGCAGGCCGAGGCCGATCGCCTGCGCCCGCCACGCGAGCTCGCGCCGGGCGGATTCCGCTGGCCCCGCGAGAATGGCCGCGAGAACCGGCGCAATGCCGACCAGCCCGACGACGACGGCTGCCTGCAGCCGACCGCCGAGGACCGCGGCCGAGACCACCGCCGCGAGGGCGATCCCGGCGAGCAGGACGATCCCGACGGTCCGTGCGGTCCCCTCCCCGAGTGCGATTGCCACGGACGAGACGCCGGCGGCACGGTCCCGCTCGACGTCGACGAGGCTGTTCGCGATCGCCAGCGCCGCACCGCCCGCGACCGCCGCGGGCACCAGGACCGCGAACATCGAGACCAGCCCACCCGTCGCGCCGACCCAGCCGAACACGGGCAGGATCGGGATCCCGACGGCGAATGGAAGCCACGACCAGGCCGTGCCCTTGAGACGGAGGTCGTAGGCCAGCCCGATCGCGATCACCAGGACCGCGAGACCGACGACCGGCGGCCCACCAGGCACCGCGAGGACGAGCCCGAGAGCGAAGGCGCCCAGGGCGATCAGACCCGCCGACCGTCGCGAGACGAGGCCGGCCGGGATCGGCTTGCCGGGCTTGTGGCCCGCGTCCCGGGGTGCGTCGATCAGGTCATTGACGGCGCCGATCCCGAGCTGGAGCGCCGTCATCGCGAGACCGAGCCGGACCGCGGTCGTGGGCTCGCCACCGGCGAGCAACGCCACGCCGCCGCTCACGAGGCCGTCGAGGATCGACGGGAACGGATGGGTCAGGCGGATCGCCCCGACGAGCCGCGGACCGGGACCCGGCCGGGCCTCAGACGTAGACGAGCTCGCCGAAGTTGGCGACCAGGTATTCGATCAGCCGGCCGCGGCCATCGGCGACCTGCGACCGGAGGCCAGGCACGAGGGCGAAGAGGGTGATCGTGGGGACGACAAGTCGACCGCTCCGATCTCGTCCGACCACGGCCGGCGGCCCGCCGCCGGATGCGAACACCCGTTCGAAACCGCTCTCATCGAGCCCGGTCGCACGGCGGAAGTCCTCGACCACCTTCACGATTCCGCGCCGGATCACGACGTCCCGCATGAGCTCCGACACCCAGGCATCGATCTGGTCGTCGCTCTGCTCCGCGAGGCGTTTGCGATATTCCTTGGGGTCGGCCGACAGACCGGTCGTCGCCAACGTCACGTCCTCCTGGATCGGCGGAAGTATGGCAGAACGCCGTCAGTCGCCGGCCGCGGAGCCACCCGCCCGTCGGCCCCGGACGGGCGCGTCCGGTGCCGACGCCAGCGCGCGGCCGGCGGCCTCCGCCGCGGCTCGGTCGCCTTCGGGCCACTCGTTGAAGAGCTCCGTCACGCGACGCCCGAAGGGACCCGGCGGATCGTGCTCCGGCTCGTCCGCGACGATCGCCTGAAGGGCCCGCCGGCAGCGCTCGGTCAGCTCGTCGACGGCCTGGCGCGTCGGGCGGCCCGTCACCTCCAGGGGTTGGCCGATCCGGACCCGCACCCGCCGGCCGAGGCAGAGCCAGCTCGTCCCGTTGATCGCGATCGGGACCATCGGCACGCCGGCCCGCAGCGCGAAGTACGCGGGACCCTCGCTGAGCGGTCGGATCGCGGACTCGAACGGCTGGATCCTCCCCTCCCCGGCGATCGCGACGACGCCGCCGGCGCGGAGCGCATCGACGACGCGGCGCGTCGCCTCGAGCAGGTCGTTCTTGCCGGGCCGGTACGGGATCGTCGCACCGGTCCAGTTCATCAGCCGGTTGCGGCCGCCGACCGTCATGTCCTCCTCCTTCGGCCCGAAGAACGTCAGGCGTGGCCGCATCGGGAGCGTCCCCATGAGGATGAACGGGTCCGTCCAGTTCAGGTGGTTGAAGCAGTAGATCGCCGGGCCCTTCGGCAGGAGCCGACGATCGACCAGTCGCGGCCGGAGATACGCCCGGACGAGCAGCCACGAGACGATCCGACTGATCCACGCCCTGACGAGACGCCGGAGCGGGTGGATCGACCGCACGTCCCGGGCGGCGGCGCGGGGCCGGGCCGGCTCCGCCGCGGGCGGGGCGGCCGCCCCGGTCACGAACGGGTCCGGGCGGCAGTCGGGGCGGTGTCCGGGTCGCCGGCGCGTATCTCGATCGCGGCCGGGTCCAGATCCGTCAACCCGGCCAGGACCGCATCTGCGACGTCGGCGGAGCCGGGCGCCGGCGGGACCGACCGGTTCGGGACGAGGACCGTCGTCATCCCCGCCGCCCGGCCGGCCTTCAGGCCGTTGAGCGAGTCCTCGACGACGAGGACGTCGGACGGCGAGACACCGAGACGCCGGGCCGCCTCGAGGAAGACGTCCGGGCTCGGCTTGCCGTGTTCGACCTCGTCGGACGAGACGACCGCCCGGAATGCGTCCCGCAGACCGGTCCCATCGAGGGCGGCGTCGATGACGCGCGGATGCGAGGAGGAGGCGAGCGCGAGCGGCCACTCGCCGGCGAGGCGGCGAACGGTCGTCACCGCGCCGTCGATCGCCGGAGCGCCTTCGCGACCGTAGCGCTCCACCATGCCGTCGACGATCGCGTTCTCGATCTCCGCGTTGGTCAGGTCGAGGCCGAGGCGGCGCCGCATCGTCTCCGACCATTGGCGGGAGTTCGCGCCCATCACCGAATGCCGGTCATCGACCGTCCACGAACGGCCATGGGCGGTCGCGAACGCCTGGCGGACCTCGTCCCACCAGATCTCCGAGTCGACGAGGACGCCATCGAGATCGAAGACGATCGCCCGGATCAGCGCCCGGTCCCCTTGGCCGGTCGGGCCGTCGAAGCGGTCGTCTTCGGACGACTGGTCTTTGCCCCCGTCGAACGGGCGGTGGCAGCCGAAGCTGCCGGCTTGCGGGCCGAGGGTCGCGCGGCGCGCGCGCGACCGGACCGCTCGATGTCCGGCGGGATCGCGCGGCCGTCGATCGCCGCGATGACCCGCATCGCGAACGTCGCGACGCGATCGGCCTCGTCGTCGGCACCGCGCAGGACCTGCTGCTCGATCTGGAAGCTCAGCAGCCGATGGCCGGCCATCGTCTCGATCGCAAGCTCGCCGATCGACACGCGGTTCCAGCGGATCAGCTTCGTGGTCGTCCGCGGCCCCTCGCCGGGGAGGTTGACCCGGACGAACGACGAGATCAGACCCGGCTCCGTGGGGATGAAGATCGTGTAGCGGACCGATGGCTCCTCGCCCCAGGCGACCCAGCAATGTGGATCCCGCTCCGCTCCGAGCGCATCGATGACCGCATCGACGACGGCGGCGACCTTGGGCCCGCCTGCGTCCTTGGACGGTGCCTTCTTCCGCCATTCGCTCAGTCGCATGACCACCTCCGCGCCGCGCGCCACGGGGAACCAGCCGTCCGGCCGAGGCTAGCACAGTCGTGTACGGTTCCCGTCGAGGGATCGGGGAGGGCTGGATATGCGGATCGATCGTCGACTGGTCGGGTTCGGACTGTTTCTCGTGACGGTCGGCGTCGTCATGATCGCCGTCCGCCAGGGGCTGATCCCGGACGAGACCGCGCGGCGGGCGTGGAACCTGTGGCCGCTCGTCCTGATCGGGATCGGGCTCTCGATGATCCTTGCCGGGCGGCCCGGCGCCGCCGTCGGCGGCCTCGTGACCGCGGTCACGTTCGGGGCCATCGTCGGCGGCGTGGTCGCGACGGGATCGTTCGGGCCGATCGGTCTCTGCACGGGCGACCGCGAGAAGGGCACGGCGTTCCCCCAGGCCGGCGGCGACCTGGGCGCGGCGGCCCATGTCTCGATCGACCAGGCTTGCGGCGATCTTCAGATCACCACCGTCGCCGGATCGACATGGACGCTGAGCGGCGTTTCCGGCGACGGCCGGCCACCGACGGTCAGCGCGACCGCAACCGAGCTGCGGATCGCGACCGGCTCGATCGGCGCGTTCGAGATCGGCGACAGCAGCGGGTGGGATCTCGCGCTGCCACAAACGCCGGCGATCGACCTCGACGTCACCGCCAGCGCCGGCGAGGGCCGGCTCGCGCTGGCCGGAGCGAACCTCGCCGATCTGTCGGTCGTCCGGAATGCGGGCTCGATCCGGGTCGACCTGCGGGATGTTGCGGCGATCGGCTCGCTGTCCCTCGAGGCGAACGCAGGATCGGCGACTC
>DASUPH010000067.1:0-2356 GCA_036276275.1 Candidatus Limnocylindrales bacterium | reverse complement strand
CCGCCTCCATGGCCTCCTCGACGCCGGTCGGCCCGAACGTGTAGCGGGCCCGGCCCGACGCGATCCAGATGCTCGTCTCGCACGGGCCGTGGTGGTGGATGCGGGTCCGCGCCCCTGGTGCGGTCGTCACGACCGACGAGTACAGCCCGACCGAGCCGACGGTATCGACGGAGATCGCGATCGAGCGCTCCATGTCGGCGTTCTGGCCGGTGGAGGTGGAGCGCTCGGCGGGGGTGATCCGGGTGGCCATGGAGCGAGGCTAGACGGCGATCGGGTCGGGCGCCCAGGCGACTCGCCAGACGCGCCAGAGAGCGCTCGGATCGGACAACGGGTCGCCGTGGACGAGGACGAAGTCCGCCGGCCCGCCCTCGCGGATCGTGCCGGCATCGGGCTCGCCGAGCAGCTCACCGCCTCGCCACGTCGCGGCGCCGAGCGCTTCCCACGGCTCGAGGCCGGCGGTGACGAGCGACTCGACCTCCCAGGCGAGCTGGTTGGCCCGGGTCGAGCCACCGCCGAAGTCGGTGCCCGTGGCGATCCGGACACCGGCCTGCCTGGCGGCGGCCACGGCGGCTTCGGCCGCTTCGCGCCGGGCGGCGATCGCCGCCCGCCCCGTGGCGCCGGTGAAGCGCTCGATCGTCGTCGTCGCGCCGAACGACGCCCACGAGCGGAAGATCGCCAGGGTCGAGACGAGGTAGGTCCCGCGGCTCGCCATCTCCCCGACGACGTCGGCATCGAGCTCGAAGCCGTGCTCGATCGCATCGACGCCGCCGGCGACGCCCTTCCGTGCGCCGTCGATCCGACCGGAGTGGGCGGTCACCCGCGCACCACGCCGGTGGACCGCGGCGACGACGCGGCCGATCTCGTCGACCGACCACGGGCAGACCGTCGCGTCGCCGCCGTCCAGGTAGAGTTTGATGAAGTCCGCGCCGTCGTCGAGCTGACGCTCCGCCGCCGCGACGAGCGCGTCGCCATCGCCGACCTCGACGCCGAGGTCGCCCAGGGCACCCGGTCCACCGATCCAGGTCCCGGCCGCCCGGATCTGGGGCCACCCGGGCCGGCCGCGGGCACGGTCGCGGACTCCGAGGCTGAGCGCACGCTCGCGGCCGTCCACGGGGTCGAGCCCGACCGGCGCGCCGACGTCGCGCGCCCAGCGGACGCCGGCCGCGGTCAGGAGCGCGGCGTTGCGGGCGGCCGTCGCGACGGCGATCGGCGGCGGATCGCCGCCGCGCTCGATCCAGTGCGAACCGCCCGGCATCGTCAGGTGGCTGTGCCCGTCGACCATGCCCGGGACGATTGTCGTCCCGCCGCCGTCGACGATCTCCAGGCCGGCCGGCGGGCCCGGATCCTCCTCCGCGTCGGTCGGCCGGATCCAGGCGATCCGATCGCCTTCGACGAGGATGCTGACCGCCGACCGAAGGCGATCGGAGCGGCCGTCGGCGAGGGCGGCGTCGCGGTAGAGGACCCGGCGGCGGGTGTCGTCGTTCACGCTCGACGGAGCCTAGCACCGGCTACGATCGGGCCGTGGACATCCCTCCCGCGATCGCCGCCCTGCCGCGGTTCGCCCTCCTCGACGGGCCGTCGCCGTTGATGCCGCTGCGGCGCTTGTCTGCAGCGCTCGGCGATCGAGCCGAGGTCTGGATCAAGCGCGAGGACCTCCTGCCGCTCGGGCTCGGCGGGAACAAGCTGCGGAACCTGGAGTTCCTCGTCGGGGCGGCGCTCGCAGAGGGCGCCGACACCCTCGTCACGTCCGGCCGTCGCTGGTCGAACCACTGCCGGCTGACCGCTGCCGCGGGAGCACGTGCCGGGCTGGAGGTCGACCTGGTCCTCAGCGGTCCGCCGCTGCCGCCGGGCGACGAGGGCCCGAACCAGATCCTCGACGAGGTCCTCGGCGCACGTGTCCATGTCACGGCGACCGACCAACGGGCGGAGCGTGCGGCGCTGGTCGAGGAGATCATCGGCAGGCTGCGCGCCGCCGGCCGGCGGCCGTATCCGATCGACGTCGGGGGGACGGGGGCGATCGGCGCCGCGGGCCAGGTCCTGGCGGGGCTCGAGCTGGCCGACCAGTTGGCTGGCGCCGGGATCGCCGAGTCGACGGTCGTGCTGCCGTCGGCCACCGGTGGGACGCATGCCGGCGTCCTCACCGGCCTCGCGCTTGCCGCGCCGCCGTCGCGATCCGTCGTCGGCATCGCCGTCGCCGGCCCGTCGGCCGACCTCCGGCCGACCGTCGCCGCGCTCCTCGACGATCTCGCTCCGCTGGCGGGACTCCGGGTTCCCGACATCGAGGTCCATCTCGACGACGACCAGCTCGGGGCGGGCTACGGCCGCCCGACCGGGGCGTCATCGGAGGCCACTCGGC
>DASUPH010000066.1:0-2895 GCA_036276275.1 Candidatus Limnocylindrales bacterium | reverse complement strand
GGATCCAGTCGGTGCTCGCCGGTCGGGAGCCGCTCAAGATCATCCATGCCGGCGGCGGTCGGCTCGTCAACATCGTCGTCCGGGAGGCCGGCTGACGTGGCCGCCGCGGGCGACGCGACCGCACCTGCGCGCCAGGCCGTCGAGGCCGACGTCGAACGTCTCCTGGCCGAGCATCCGCCGGAGCAACGGGCGATCGAGCAGGCGCTCCGGGCGACGATCCGGCACGAGTTCCCGGCCGCGGTCGAACAGGTCGACTTCGGGAACAAGCTGATCGCGTTCGGACGGTCGATGAAGATGCGCGGGCTCCTCTTCGCGATCATCGCCCACAAGGAGCACGTCAATCTCCAACTGGCCGATGGGGCGGACCTGCCGAACGCGGACGGGCTCATCGAGGGCACCGGCAAGCGGATCCGGCACGTGAAGATCCGTTCGGTCGGGGATGCGTCCGCGCCGCCCGTCCTCGCGATCATCCGGGCCCAGCTGGCGGCGCGACCCGACGGCTGACGCGTCGGCGGCCGCCCACTGCGGCTCCGCACTTCAGCGCGAGATGTGGAGAACCTCCGACACGGGCTCGAAGCCGACCCGCGCGTAGACGCGGGCCTCGGCCTCGTTCGCCATGAGGAAGGGGGTCTCGACGCCGGCGCGGCGCGCATCGTCGAGGAGTCTCGCGGTGATGGCCGCGGCGATCCCGCGGCGCCGCCATGGCGCCCGCACCGCGATGCTCGTGATCTCGCTGACGCCGTCGATCGGCGCGGTGAACTCGCCGGCCCCGACCGGCTCCCCACCCCGGACCTCGCGGGCCAGGATCGCACCGGCACCCGCCGTCAGGTTGGATCGGAGGCGCCCGATCGTGGCGTCGTCGACCGGGTCCGGGTCGTCGTACGCCTCGTGCTGGACGACGCGCAGGCCGCGCAGCTCGTCGTCGCTCGTCGGGCGGAGCAGCTCGATCCCATCCGGCAGGGCCGGCGCCTGGTCGGCTCCGGCCAGCATCAGGACGAGCCGGCCCTCCGGGCTGAAGCCGCCGGCCAGGAGCGCCTCCTCGACCCGTGGCGCGCACGACGGGAGGTACTCGAGACGCGGTCGGAGGCCACGCGTCTCGTACGCCCGGGCCAGGGCGTCGATGTCGGCGCCGGTCGGTGACGCGTCGTCGTCGGGGATCGCGTAGTTGAGGTACTGATTCTTCGTCGTCCGGCTGAACGAGGCAAGGAACGGGCCGATCCGCTCGTTGTCGCGGCCCGCGACGATGGATCGGCGAAGGTATGCGGTGATCGCGAGATCGGCCGGTGACGGCATCGCTCAAGCGTAGCGAAACCCGTTAACCTTGGAGGCCCGGCCCCCAGTTCCGGCCGGCATCGCCCCGCCCGGAGGCCTCTCGTGCCCGATCTTCGTCTTGGCGCGCTCTGCTGGAACCAGTACGCCGACTGGCCGTCGCTCCTGGCGGCGGGGCAGCGTGCCGACGAGCTCGGCTTCGACACGCTCTGGACGTGGGATCACCTCTACCCGATCGTCGGCAGCAGCAGCGGCCCGATCCTCGAGGGCTGGCTGATGCTCGCGGCGTGGGCCCAGGCGACCGATCGGATCCGGATCGGGCTGATGGTGGGGGCGAACACGTTCCGCGAGCCGACCCTGACGGCGAAGATGGCGACGACGCTCGACCACATCTCGGGCGGCCGGGCGATCCTCGGGATCGGAGCGGCGTGGTTCGAGGAGGAGCACGTCGCCTACGGCCTCGAGTTCGGCGACGGCCCGCCGGAGCGGTTGCGCTGGCTCGGCGAGGCGCTCCCGATCATGCGCGGAATGCTCCATGGCGAGCGCCCGACCGCGCTCGGCCCCCGCTACCAGGCGCGTGCCGTCCGCAACGACCCGGCGCCGCTCCAGGAGCGGCTGCCGCTGCTGATCGGGGGCGGCGGCGAGCAGGTGACGCTCAAGCTCGTGGCGAGATATGCGGACGCGAACAACGTCGGCGGCGGCATCGCGAAGGTCCGCCAGAAGGAGGCCATCCTCCTCCGGCACTGCGAGACGGTCGGGCGCGACCCGGCGGAGATCGAGCGGACGAGCGGTCTCGGCGTCGTCGTCATCCGCGATTCGCGCGAGGAGGCGCGGAAGGTCGCCCGGGCGATCTTCGAGCGGAACGGCCGGGCGCGGCCGTGGGAGGACCAGCCGGTCGGGACGCCCGAGGACGTCGCCGCGTACATCGCCCCATACCTGGAGATCGGCTATCGCCACCTCGTAGCCGGGTTCCCGTCGCCGTATGACGAGGAATCGATGACCCGTCTCGCCACCGAGGTCAGGAAGAGTCTGGTCGGAGCCGCCAGCCCTGCCTGAACCGCCTGCCGCTCAGCTCGAGGCGGAGGCCGGAGCGGCCTCCTCGGTCGTGTCCTTCTGGCGAGCCCGGTGGCGGCGGGCCTTCGCCCGGTTGCCGCAGGTCGCCATGTCGCACCAGCGCCGGCGGCCCGAGCGGGATTCGTCGTAGAAGAGCCAGCGGCAGGTGTCGCTTGCGCAGATCCGGATCCGGTCGTCGTGGCCGGCCCCGATCTCGCGCACGATCGGCTCCGCGATCCGGGCAAGGACGTCGTCGACCGGATCACCGACGTGGCTGTGACCGAGCCGGACGCCGTCGCCGGAGGCGACGAGCTCGATCCGCTCGCGTGACTGCAGGGCGCGGTTGACCGTGTCGATCGCGGCCCGCGCCGGCGCCTCCTCGTGGGCGACCGAATGGGCGACGTCGCGGAGAGCCGTGCGCGTGGCGATCAGGCGGGAGAGCGCGGCGGCCCGGGCCTCCGCGGTCCGCGCGGTCCTGCCCAGGAGGGCCCGGTCGCGGATCACGCCGTGGCCGGCGAGCCAGTCGACGGCCACCTCGAGGCTGGTCAAACGCTCGACAAGTGCACCGTTATC
>DASUPH010000065.1:0-5858 GCA_036276275.1 Candidatus Limnocylindrales bacterium | reverse complement strand
GACCGTCACGAACACCCGATCGGGGGTGACCGGGAATCCCTTGCGTGCCTGGGCATCATCGGCGATCGCCTCGCGCAGCGGCGGGATGCCGGGATACGGCGCGTAGTGGGTCGCGCCCTCGTCGAGCGCCCGCTTGGCCGCCTCGCGGGCATTGGCCGGCGTGTCGAAGTCCGGCTCGCCGAGCTGGAGATGGATGATGTCGCGGCCGGATGCCTCGAGGGCGCGGGCGCGGGCCGAGACCTCGAACGCGCTCTCGGTCCCGATGACGCTCATCCGCTGGGCGACCCGCATGTCGAGGCTCCTTTCGGGGTGGTCCGCGCAGTCTAGCGCGGGGTCGCGGCGACGCCAGACCCCGGTTCGGGCCCTGCACTGTTCGCTCGCCGGGAAGGCGCCGGCCGCGGTCGCGGCCCGCGACGGCTAGACTCCGCCGATGACCCGGTTCTTCGATCTCGACGAGGCCAACGCCACGCTCCCCGAAGTGCGGACGATCCTCGAGTCGCTGCGCGACGAGCGGGCGGAGCTGATCCGCCTGCGCGACGAGGTCGTCCGCCACCAGGCCTCCGAGGAGACGCCGACCGAGACCCCGACGGAGGCGAACGTCCCCGACACGGGGCGCTCGACAGAACCCGCCAAGCCGGAGGGCCGGACCGGCGACGCCGAGCTCCGCGTGCTCCGCCTCCGGATGCAGGGCGTGATCGACCAGATGCAGGCCGGCGTCGCCCGGATCGACGAGCTCGGGATCACCCTCCGCGAGATCGAGACCGGCCTGATCGACTTTCCGGCGCTCGCCAGCGGGCGCCAGATCTGGCTCTGCTGGCGGCTCGGCGAGGACGACGTCACGTCGTGGCACGAGCTGGCGGAGGGCTTCACCGGGCGACGGGCGCTCGCCGACCTGACATGACGACCCGGCCGGGCACGGTGCTCCAGGGCGGCCGGGCCAAGGCCTACCGGCCGCTCCCCCCGGCCGATCGCCGGCGGGCATTCGAGGCGGGGATCGCCGCCTACGACCGCGGCGACTACTTCGAGGCTCACGAGCTCCTCGAGCCGGCCTGGATGGGGACCGCCGTCGAAGCCGAGCGTGACCTGCTCCAGGGCCTGATCAAGCTGGCCGCCGCCTTCGTCCACGGGGTCCGCGGCAACCCGCTGGGGATTGCCAAGAACCTCGCCGGCGCGCGGGAGCTCCTGGCGGCCGCGGCCGGCAGCCCGGCGGCCGCGGCCGCGGGGATCGACGTCGTCGCGCTCGTGGCCGCGATCGATGACCGGCTCGCCCGCCTGGCGCGCGACCCGGCCGATGGGTCGATCGACGCCCCGCCGCTTCCGCGGCTGAGCTGATGCACCCCGGCGGCGTCCCGTCGATCTCGGCGCGTGATGCGGCGGCGGCTACCGATCCCGCCGCGGCCGCCGACCCGGCAAGCCGGCCATTGATCGTCGACGTCCGCGAGCCCGACGAATTCGCGTCCGCGCGCGTCGGGGGCGCGGCCCTCGTGCCGATCTCCCGGTTCGTCGCCCGCCACGCCGAGCTGCCGCGCGATCGGCCGCTCCTCATGCTGTGCCGGTCCGGCAGCCGCTCCGCGTCGGCGACGACGTACCTGCTCCAGGCGGGTTGGACCGATGTCCGCAATGTCGACGGCGGGATGCTCGCCTGGGCGCGCGAAGGGCTGCCCGTGCGCTCGGGACCGCCGGAACCGGGCGAGGGCGATCTCTGACGATCCGAGGACGGTTCCGGGACGGGCGAGGACTCGACGCGCCGGCTGCGCTCAGGCCCGGTCGCGCAGGTCCCGCTCCCGCCGGCGCCGCTCGCGCCACGCGCTGATCTGCTCGCGGTGGGCGAACGCCCAGCCGACGAACAGGAAGATGGCGAAGTTCACGATCCCGATCGTGTTCGCATTCATGTAGCCGAGCTGCTGGCCGACCTCGCCGTCGATCTTCAGCGCAGGCACCGTGGCCCCGACAAGGCCGACCTGGAAGAACGGCGCCTCCGGGGCGATGTTCGCGCGGGCGGCGGCGGCGATGACGCCGTCCGCCGTCGTCCCACCGACGATGATCGCGTCCGGTCCCAGGATGATCGGCGCACCGCCGGCCAGGCCACTCGCCGGCAGGTCGCTGGCCTCGAGGTGCTTCCACTCGGTGATGTCGCCGACGCCGTTCGGGGTCGTCCAGTACAGGGTGCCCTTGGGCGCGGCGCCGTCCGACCCGCCGACCGCGTAGAGCGCCCCATTCGCCGCAAACCCGGCCACGTTCGTCCGCGGTGCGGGCAGGTCGGCGGTGCCGCCCCTGACGCCGAAACGGAGGAGCTTGCCGGCGTCGGCGCCCGTCCCGAACTCGCCGCGCTGGACCGCCGCCGTCGCCTTGCCGTCGGCCGTGGTCCCTCCGTACACCCAGAGGTAGTCGCCGACGATCGCCCCTGACGCGTCGGTCACGGCCGTGAACAGTTTGCCGGTCTGGACAGCCCACTTGCCGGGGGCGCCGCTCTTCGTGTCGAAGGTCGACTTCCAGACCGTGTCGACCGGCGCCGTTCCGTTCGTCCCGCCGACCATGATCAGTCCGTCCGAAGCGACGACGAGGACCGAGCCGGCCCGTGGCTCGGGCAGCGTCAGGTCGAGCTTGGCCGCCTCGGCGGTCTGCCACTCGCCGAGTGCGCCGCTCTGCGCGTCGGGACTCAGGACGTACACGGTCGTGGTCGGCTTGCCGTCGGCGCCGAAGCCACCGACGACATAGGTCTTGCCGCCTGCGAACACGACCGACGCGTCGCTCCGGGGCGCCGGCAACTTCGGCCCGGGCGCCCACGCGGGCTGCTCGCCGCCCTTCGTGTCGAGGTTGCCGACCCCCGCCGTCCGCGCGACGAAGGTCGTATCGGTCGCCGCGGCCCCGTCCGAGCCGCCGATGAACAGGATCGAGGTCCCGGACTGGACGACGGCTCCGTCCGTCCGCGCCGCGGGCAGGGAGATCAGCGGAGGTGACACCTTCCACGGCACGACGGCGCCACCCGGCGCCGGGCACGGCAGCGTCTCGTTGCCGGGCGGGCAGAAGTTCACGGGGCTCCAGGCGAGGATCCCGAGGTCGATCGTCTTGTTGACCGTGAAGTAGTAGGCGCGGTCCGGCACGTAGCCGAGCATGAAGATCAGGAGGATGAACCAGAAGGCCGCCTTCAGCGACGACCAGGCCCAGCCGTTCGCGTCGAGCAGGCCGAACAGGGCCCGGCCTCGCGTCTGCGTCGTTCCCGAATGGAGCGCCTGCTGCGCCATCGTCCTCCGATCCTCACCGCGGCGACCATCCGGCCGGCGGCGTCTGTTCTCCATGGCCCGTGCGACTACTTGACCTCGATCGTCCCCTTCATCGTCGATGGGTGAACCTGGCAGACGAACGGGTAGCTGCCCGCCTTGAGGGCCGGCACCGCGTACGACACCTTCTTGGGGCCGAGGAACGGCGTCGTGTCGCCGATCGGGACCGCAGCGTTGTTCGCGTCGTTGATCACGACGTTGTGCTGGACCGTCGGGTCCTGGTTGTCGAAGACGAGGGTGAACGCGGTATCGGCCTTCGCGTCGAGCGTCGTGGGATCGAAGCCGCCCGTCGCCGCGCCGTTCGCGGCCGTGACCGTCACGGTCGGGGCGTTCGGGTCGACCGACGCGGTCGGCGCGCCCGATGACCCGGCTCCGCCACCGGTCAACGCGTCGAGGTAGCAGTCGGGGAACGGCGTCGCCCCTGCGGCCGGCTTGAAGTTCGGATCGCGCCAGCCCTTGAAGGTCCGGACCTTGCCGGTCGCCGGGTCGATCACGGGCTCGTTCGTCGAGCCGTCGCGGACCTCGTACTCCTTGTCGTTCGTGGCCCGGAGGAATGCGATCAACTCGTCGATCTGACGGTAGTTGAGCGGCCCCGGCGGGTTGCCCTTGTCCGCCCAGACCGGCATCGCGGAGTTGGGGTTGCCGCACACGTAGCGGCCGCCGACCGTCAGGACGTTCCGGACGTACGCCTCGTTCAGGTGGACGAAGAGCTTCGTCTGGTCGTTGAGCTGCGGCCCGATGTAGGCCTTCGTGGCGGCGTCGGCCTCGTTGGGGCCCATGCCGTTCGGACCGTGACATCGGGCGCAGTTGGCTTCGTACAGGTTGTAGCCACGCTCGACGTCGGTCACCTGCTGCTTCTCCGCCTCGCTCGCCAGACGCGGTTTCGAGATCCCGAGCGGAGCTCCGAGCTCGTAGAACCAGTAACCGACGATGAACAGGCTGACGAAGACCACCGTCAGGAAGCCGACCCACCGGGCGGCACCCGACTGGCGGACGATCGACGCCGAGCGGGCCGGCGTCAGCCCGGCGATCGCCTTCACGGGCGGCGGCGAGCTGAACCGCTCGGCCGACAGGCTCTCCGGCGGTCGCGTCGCGGGCAGCCGCTCCTGGGAGGCACCGGACGGCTCCGGCAGGCTCTCGGGCTGGGGCCCGGGCTGATCGGCCATCAGATGCAGCCCGTCGGCGTCCGCGGCGGGATGATGCCCGGCTGGCCGACCGCGATGGGCAGCGGACCGAGGGTGATCTTGCCGGTGTCGAGGGTCAGCACGCCGGCACTGTCGACGCTGGAGGAGAAGCGGTCCATGCTCCGCGCGGCCGGGCCGTACTGCGGGCCGGCGGCCTTGATCCCGAGCCGGTCGTAGCGCGACCCGTGACAGGGGCACTCCATCCAGAAGTTCTTGAGGCACGGGTTCGGCTTGCAACCGAGGTGCGGGCAGCGCTGGTACAGCGCCCGGACATTGAGGGCACCGCCGTCGCCCGACGGGTCGTCGCCCGGCACGAACTGCTGGCGGGCGGGATCGATCAGCACGATATACGCACGGGCATCGGGGACATAGGCCGGGAACCCGTCGGAGATCGGCAGGTTGCTGTTGGCGAGCTTCATGTCCTCGAACGATCCGATCTTGACCTTGCCGCCGAAGCCGCCGGACAGGTTGGGCCAGAGGAAGCCGATCGTCCCCGCCAGGACCTCGGTGAACCACAGCAACGAGCCGAGGCCCAGCGAGTAGCGGAGCAGCTGCCGCCGGGAAAGGCCCTTGACCTGGTGGCGACGGAGCGACTTGATCGCCTCGGGTGCGAGCGCCTGCGGCCGGTCGACCGGCTCGACTTGGTAGTTGCTCACAGGCGCTCGTTCGTGGGGGGCATCGGCTTCCTCGGGTCGGTCGTCACAGGGAGAAGTGGAGGCCGGGCGACGTGTTCTCGAAGAAGGGCAGATACGGGATCACGAAGCTGTAGCCGGGCCCGCGGAAGAAGATCCCGACGAACGTCAGGATCAGGCCGAGGGCGCAGAACATGGTGAACAGAATGACCGCCGTCTTGCGTTCGGACGGGCGGGTCGTCGTGAGGCTGCCGCGATCCACGAACGGGATCAGCGCGGCGCCGACGAGGACGAGAAGCGGCGTCAGGACGCCGGCGACCGTCGGGTGGAAGTAGGCCAGCAGCTCCTGCAGGCCGAGGAAGTACCACGGCGCCTTGGCCACCGCCGGGGTGACGTTGCCGTTGGCCAGCTCCTCGAGCGGGGCATTGATGAAGAGCCCCATGAGGAGCAGGAAGATGCTCATCATCCCGGCCGCGAGGAACTCGATCGAGAGGAGGTGCGGCCAGGTCATGACCGTGTCGTCTGGTTCCTTCTGGACCCGGACGACGGCGTCCTGCTTGACGAGCGCCAGCAGCCGATACGGCCGGGCCGACATCGGCACCCGCTGCTTGTCGATCTCCGTCCGCCGCGTAGGGTCGACCGGCAGGACGACCCTGGTATCGCCGGGCGTCTTTGTGTCGGTCATAGCGGCCCGCTGATGCCCCCGTCTTTTCGAATTCGCCAGAAGTGGACGGCCAGGAAGATCGCCGCAATCAGTGGCA
>DASUPH010000064.1:0-2276 GCA_036276275.1 Candidatus Limnocylindrales bacterium | reverse complement strand
ACCGGCCGGGGCCGTCTTCGTCCTCGCCGGCGGCCCGTCGCGTCGGGCGTTGACGACCGCCCTCCTCGACGTCGCGAGCCGCGGCCAGATCGCGTTCCGCGAGGAATCCGAGCTGTTTGGTCTGAAGCGCAAGGTGGGGATCGACGTGCAACCGACGATCGCGGATCCGGTGACGGTCGCCCACCAGCGACGCAATGCCGCCCGGCCGCTCGGACCGGCCGAGCGACTCGTCGAGGCCCGCATGAAATCCCTCGGCGGTGCGGACGGCTACATCGAGCCGGACAAGCTCCTGGAGTTCGGCTCGTCGGTGCCCCCCTTCGACAAGGCCCTCGAGGACGAGGTCGTCGCCCGGGGCTGGTTCCGCGAGAAGCCGTCGGCCGCGGTGGCCCGCTGGACAGCCCGCGCCGCGATCGCCCTCGTCGTCGGACTGCTCGCCGGGTTCGGCGGCCTGAACCTGCCGAGCAACGGCCTGCTGCTCGTCGGGATCGCGATCGTCATCGGAGCGGTCGTCATGGGGATCCTCGCCCGCTCGATGCCCGCGGTGTCGCTGCCCGGCGCGATGATCCGGGCGATGCTCGCGGCCTATCGCCGGACCCTGAAGAAGACGATGGACCAGGCGCGCTCGATGGACCAGGTCGTCGCCGAGGCCGGCCTGCCGTGGCTCGAGACCCCCGACCAGGCCGTCGTGTGGGGCACCGCCCTCGGTCTCCACGAGGAGATCGAGCAGGTCCTCGGACGGAGCCTCGAGGACCAGCGCGAGGGTCGGGTCCCCGCCGGCTCCGTGTGGATGCCGGCCTGGTACGGATCGTCGAGCGGTGGGGCGGCCGGGTTCGCCTCGGGCGACTTCGCGGGCGCGGGCGCCGGCAGCGGCGGGCTGTTCTCGAGCTCGTCAATCCCGGACCTCGGCGGCATGATGTCGGCGCTCGGCTCGATCGGGAACTCGCCGTCTTCGTCGGGCGGTGGTGGCGGCGGCGGCGGCTTCGGCGGCGGCGGCTCGGGCGGCGGCGGCGGCGGGTCCGGCGGGGGGTTCTAGAGGGACCCCAACGCGTCCGCCAGGCACTCCACGTCGTCGATCCCGTTGTGAAGGGCGCCGGAGAAGCGGATGAGCCGACGGGCCGGATCGGGCGATTCGGCCGACGGGACCGGCCACGGATAGATCGGGACCTCGATCCGGAACCGATCGAGGAGGATCTGCTGGAGCGGGTCCGTATCGAGCGGCGACGACCCCGCACCGGTCATCGCCAACGGACCCTCCGCCGGCAGCGGCAGCGCGACCATGGATCCGAGCATCGACGGTGAGGCGAGGGTCCCGGGCTCGACCCCGAGGACCCCGACCAGCCTCGAACGCGCGTGAAGCGTCAGGTCGTGGTTCCGGGCCATGACGGCTGGCCAGCCGCCGTCAACGAGCCCGCCGACGAACCGGAGCGCGTCGCCGATCGCGAGCCACGGCGTCGGATCGAGCGTGCCCTGCCAGTCGAACTCGGCCCGGTAGCGCGTGGAGCCCCTGTGACCGCCGGCCGCGCCGAGGACGGCGTTCGCGCCGTGCGAGATCGTGTTCGGTCGGACGCCCGGCTGTCGATCTCGCCGGGCGTGGAGGAACGCCGAGCCCTTCGGCGCGCAGACCCACTTGTGGAGATTGCCGGTGTACCAGGCCGCCCCGAGCCGATCGAGGTCGAGCGGCACCATCCCCGGCGCGTGGGCGCCGTCGATGAGCGTCTCGACTCCTCGCTCCGCGAGAGCCGCGACGATCCGCGCGATCGGGAAGACGAGCGCCGTCGGGCTCGTGACGTGGCTGATCAGGACAAGCCGGGTCCGGTCGGTCGTCGCTCCGAGGATCGCGTCCAGGACCTCGTCGTCGGTCGCAGCCGGGAACGGAATCCGGGCGATGACGACCCGGGCGCCGTCGCGCTCGGCGACGTGACGCAGGACGTTGATCGTGGCGTTGTACTCGTGATCGTCCGTCAGCAGCTCGTCACCCGGCTCGAACCGGAGCGACCGGACGACGGCGTTGACCGCGCCGGTCGCGTTCGCGACGAAGGCCAGGTCGTCAGGATCCGCGCCGACGAACTCGCCAAGGGCCGTTCGGGTCTCGGCCAGGAGGCCCGGCAGGTCGCGGGCCAGGAACTGGACGGGCTGGGCCTCCATCCGGTCGCGGAGCGCGCGCTGGACGGCCATGACGGGCTCCGGACAGGCGCCATAGGAGCCGTGGTTGAGGAAGGTGACGGCAGGATCGAGCCGCCAGCCCAGGTCCTGTCGCATCCCGCCATGATGGGGCA
>DASUPH010000063.1:0-3069 GCA_036276275.1 Candidatus Limnocylindrales bacterium | reverse complement strand
GCCGGGACCGGCACCCTGGCCGCCCAGGGCAACATCAGCCTAGCCTCGACGTTCGGCAACGGGACCGCGACCCTCCTGATCAACGGGTCGGTCAACCAGACGTTCACCGGCACCGCCACGACCATCGCCGGGGCGCTGCCCCTCGTCGTCATCAACAAGCCATCCGGGACGCTGACCCTGGCCGGCACGATCCGGACCGCGGCCAACTGGACGTACACCGCCGGCACCGTCGATGCGGGCACCTCGACCGTCGTCTTCGCCGGCGGCACGGTCAGGTCGGCGGGGATGTCGTTCTACGACGTCACCACCAACACAGGGACGACGACGCTCGGCAACGCGATGTCCATCGGCCACAACCTGGCGGTGGCCGGCGGGACCTTCACCACATCGGCCTCGAACTACGGCCTCACGATCGGCGCCGACGTGACGGTCGGCGCGACCTTCCGGTGGAACGGCAGCGCGGTGGCGATCGGCGGCAACCTGACGAACAACGGGACGATCGTCCCCGGAACCAGCACGCTGACCCTCAACGGATCGGCCGGCCAGGCAATCGGTGGCACCACCACGCTGCCCGCCTTCAACCTGGTCGTGAACGACCCGCTCGGGGTCACCCTGTCGGTGAACGTGACCGTCACCGGGACGCTGACGCTCACCAGCGGCCAGCTGAGCCTCGGGGGCCGTCTGCTGACGATCAGCAATGCGATCGCGGGCACGCCCACGAACCTGACGACGACGAGCTCGTCCTCGCTCACGGTCACCGGGGCGGGCGTCGGGATCTCGGTCCCCACGAGCGTGACGGTGCTCAGCGACCTGACCCTCAACAACGCGAGCGGACTGTCGACCCAGGCCGACGTCACGATCGGCGGAACCCTCACCCTGACCACGGGGCGGCTCGATGCGGGTGCGAACACCGTCGTCATCGGCCCGGCTGGAACCGTGGTCCGGACCGGCGGCTGGGTCGTCGGAAGGCTCGAGAAGCGCGCCGCCGTGGGAGCCGCCGTCGGTCTAAACTTCGAGATCGGCGACCCGACTCGGTACACGCCCGTCGGCGTCACCTTCGGGACGATCACCACGGCGGGCGATCTGACCGCGAGCACGACCGTCGGAGACCATGCGGACGTCGCGAACTCCGGCGTTGCCGGCAACCGCAGCGTCAACCGCGTCTGGACGGTCGCGAACACCGGCATCGTCTTCGACACCGCCGACGCGACCTTCAACTTCGCGGCCGCCGACATCGATGCGGCTGCCGATCCGACCAAGTTCATCGTCGCCAAGCGCGACGGCACGACCTGGACGCGCCCGACCGTCGGGACACGGACCGCCACGAGCACCCAGGCGACCGGGATGACCGCCTTCAGCGAGTTCGAGGTCGGGGAGCCCAGCGCCGATCTGGCGGTGACCGTCGACGACGGCCTGCTCGGCGTCACCGCCGGGGACGGCCTGGCCCACGGCTACACGATCACCGTCACCAACGGCGGCCCGTCCGACGCAGCGGCGGTCAGCCTCATCGACACCTGGCCGACGGGCTTCAACCAGGGTGCGATCAGCCCGTCCCAGGGGACCTGCGCCGCGATCGGCTTCGGGCCCGACTTCGGCTGCAGCCTGGGCCTGATCGCGGCCGGCGGGAGCGCCACCGTGAGCGTCGCCTACAGCGTGCCGCCGTCGACCGCCGGCGGGATCCAGACCGAGACCGTCAGCGTCAGCAGCAGCGCCATCGACCCGGTCCTCGCCGACAACACGGCCGCCGACACGACGACCGTCGTCGAGACCGCCGTCCTCGTCGTGACCAAGGACGACGGCCAGCTGAGCGTCGTCGCCGGGACGAGCGGCTACGCCTACACGATCCGCATCGCCAACAGCGGTCCGTCCGACGCCGACAACGTCAGCCTCGCCGACAGCGTCCCGGCGGCCTTCACCGCCGGCACTCCGAGCGCCGACCTCGGCGGCGACTGCACCGCCAGCGCCGGCAACGCGATCGCCTGCAGCCTGCCGGCCAGCCTCGCCCCCGGCGCGACCTGGACGATCACGATCCCGTACGCCGTCGCCGCCTCGGTCCCGGCCCAGACCGTCGGCAACACCGCCCTCGCCACGAGCGACGAGAACCCGGCCGGCGTCAGCGCGTCGGATGCGACCGACGTGACGATGCCTCCTCCGACCCCGACTCCGACGCCAACCCCCACGCCGACGCCGACCCCGACTCCGACCCCGACGCCCACGCCGACTCCGGCCGTGACCCCGGGGCCCACGCCCACGCCCGGACCCACGGTTCGCCCCACGTCCACGCCGCGCGCAAACGACGACGCCACGTCGACGGGTGGCGGCGCAAGCCCGACCCCGGACGCCAGCGCCTCACCGACCCCCGTCGAATCCGGGTCGCCGATCGCCTCCGCGATCCCGACGCCGGACCAGAGCGACGCGACTGGACCGTCACCGAGCTCCACCCCCTCGACCGGTTCCGCGGTGGTCCCCGGATCGGGAAACCAGGGGTGGCCTGGCCCGCTGATCGCCGTCGCGTCGATGCTCGGAGCGGCCTTCGTGCTCCTCATCGGGATCGCACGCCGCCGGCGTGTGCGCCGCTTCGAGCCGGTCACCCTCGACTCCTGACGCCTCGCCCCCGCGTCGTGAGACGTGGAGGAACTGCGCGATCCCATGCGATCGCAACGACCGGCAGACAGGTCGGAGGTATGGTCGCAACCGATGACCCATCATCGCCGGATCTCGTTCGGGGCGTCGCGACTGGCCGCGCTCGTCGCCGCGCTCGTCGGCCTCGCGGCGTGTTGGTCCGCGGCGCTCCCGGCTCCCGGCAGTTCGATCGCGCCGACGTCCGCAGCGCCGACGACCGCAGCGGCATCGACCGGACCGACACGCCCGGTCGTCATCGACACGGACATGGCCGCCGATGACTGGCTCGCGATCCTCCTGCTCCTCGGGCGGCCGGACGTCGACGTCCGGGCCATCACGGTGACCGGGACCGGCGAGGCGCACTGTGCCCCGGGTGTCCGCAACGCCCGCGCGCTCGTCGAGCTTGCCGGAAAGCCGCCGATCCCCGTCGCCTGCGGCCGCGAGACC
>DASUPH010000062.1:0-5678 GCA_036276275.1 Candidatus Limnocylindrales bacterium | reverse complement strand
GCTCGGCGTGACGGAGCCGTAGACCTGGTCCCAGCCGATCTTCGCCAGCGACCACTGGTCGCCGTAGGAGGCGTCGTTGGGTGCGGCTTCGGCGGCGCGACTGCGATCGACCTCGACGGAGCCGACGCTCGAGTCCGCGCGCAGGGCGGCCACGGCCGCGTCGCTCGCCAGGACGGCGTGCATCCGGAGGACGGCGATCGAGTCGAGATCGGCGGCGCCGGCGGCGGCGATCGTGGCGGCCTGGCTCGCGGCCGACGTGCCGGCGGCGAAGGTGACGATGAAGGGTGCGACCGTGACGGGCGCGGAGGACGGGATCGGGTCGGGAGTCGGGTCGGGCGTTGCGTCGGGAGTCGGGTCAGGGGTCGGGTCCGGCGTTGCGTCAGGGGTCGGGTCGGGAGTCGGGTCGGGCGTTGCATCGGGCGTCGCCGTCGGATCCGGGGTCGGGTCCGGGGCGGCCGTTGGGTCGGGGGTCGGATCCGGCGTCGCCGAGGGCTCGGGCGTGGCCGACGGATCGGGCGACGGAGCAGGGCTATCCGACGGTGCAGGCGACGGGTCCGCCGCCATCGTGCCGACCGGCGCGACCATCGTGAACAGCAGGAGCACGACCTGGAGGCCGATCAAGACACTCCGGACACGCGAAACCCGCCGTGAAGCGGTCGGCGAACCGAACATCGATATGACTCCCCTGCCCGCGATCGGAGTCCCCTAACGATCGGCGGTGCGCGCTCGGTGATGGCGATGGGCCATCAGACGATGACTTCCGGTCATACGACCGGCGAAAAGTACGGTCCCATACGGGACGAGCAGACGGTACCAGCCGCGAGTGCCCGCGACCATCCCCAACTACCCACGCATCGAACAAACGGTGCGGATCGGCACCGTGCGGGTACTGGGAGAGCCGGCCCGTCGGGCCGGCTCTCATCTCATGGACTGGGGATGGGGTTACGGCCCGACGATCCGCCCTTGGACGACCGGGGCGACCGGCGAGTGCGCGGTCACGTAATCGATCGCGGCCTGGAGCATGTCGTCGCCGGGGTTCTGCGGGTTGGTCCCCTGCAGGAAGACGGTGTAGCCGTCCCCGCCGGTCGCCATGAAGTCGTTCGTGACGAAACGGAACGTGTCGGTCGGCAAGAGCTCGGTGAGCGTGCCGCCGACGCCGTTCGGCGCCTTCCAGATCCCGTCGATGACGGGAAGCAGGCCGGTGCAGTGGAACTGGACCTTGAGGCCCGAGATCTGCGGGAAGCGCCCGGTGTTGATCGCGGGGTCGCAGAACGCCGAGAAGGCATTGAGCATCCCCGTCTTCACCTGGGCGCCGGTGAGGGTCATGATGAACGTGCGGTTGCCGAACGGCAGGACCGCGAACATCTCGCCCCACGTGATCTGACCGGGGGCCTCACCGGCCGTCGGCGGCGTCACGAGCAGGTCGGCCCGGAGACCGCCCGAGTTCGTCCACGCCCCCTCGACACCGGCGTACTTCTCCTTCAGCGCATCGGCGACCATGTTGCCCATCGCCGATTCGTGCTTGCGAGCGAGATCTCGAAGGATGTCGATCGACTGCGTGCCGATGACCTGATTGCGGAGGACCGCGGTCTGGGCGTTGGCGTCGTCGACGATCGCCTTGACGTCGGCCCGCTGGGCGACGCCGATGTTCTTCGCGATCCGGGTCGCGCCGCCGGCCCACGTGACGTCACCGTCGGTGACCATCAGCTGGAGGACCGAGTAGGAAGCGCCGGCGTTGATCCCCTCGGTGACGAGGATCTTGCCGCGCATCAGGTTGGAGACGCGGTGGGTATGGCCGACGATCATCGCGTCCACGGTCGTGCCCTGGAGGGCGTCCGCGATCCCGAGGATCGGGCCGTCCCAGGGAATTCCCGCGGCCATGCCGATCGGGTTGCGCCCGTTCGCCGTCCCCTGGTGGATGACGACGACCTGGACGTTCACGCCGAGGCCCTTGAGCCGGTTCGATTCGGCGATGATCCGCGGCGCCTCGGCCAGGAACGACAGCCCTGCGGTCGCGCCGGCGGAGACGAGCTCGGGAGTCGATTGGAGCTCGGCGCCGATGACGCCGACCTTGATGCCGTTGACGGTGAAGACCTTCGATGGGGTCACCCACGGCGGGGCGACACCCGTCGCGGTCTCGATGATGTTCGTCGCCAGGAACGGGAAGTGGGCTCGGGCCTGGTGGGCGAGCAGACGACTCACGCCGTAGTCGAACTCGTGGTTGCCGTACGAGGTGGCGTCGAGGCCCCAGGCGTTCTCGACGTCGATCGCGGGCATATCCTGGAGCAGGCCGGAGTTCGCCGGCGATGCGCCGACGTTGTCACCAGCGGCCAGGATCAGGCCCGGACCGGGCAGGGCCGCCAGCTCCTCGTCGAACATCGTCGCGAGGGCGGCCGCGCCGCCGACCGGGACGTTGATGTTGTCCTGGGAGATCGTGGTCTGCTCGAGCTGGCCGTGGAAGTCGGTGAGGCCGACGATCGAGATCGGCTTGATCGCATTGCCGCCCTTGATCACCTCCGTCAGGACGCGACCCTGGCTCATCTGCGGCTCGGGGATCCCCAGCATGTAGGCGAGGGTCGGGGCGAGATCGATCGTCCGGGCGGAGACCTCGCCCTTGGCGATGCTCTTGCCGCCGGCGAGGAATGTCGCCCGCATGTTCACGTTGGCCGCGCCGAGCACCTGGACGTCGGGGACGTAGCCGTGCTGGCCGAAGAACTTCGATGCCGCGATCAGCGTGCCGGGCGTCTCGGCGTCGAACTGGTACGGCGGGTACGAGAAGACGACGAGGTCGCCGGTCCGGGTCGGGCTCGACATGTCGGCCGTGCTGCCGCCAGGCCCGTTCGGGATGTAGCGGGCCTCGGCCTTCGTGTAGGCCCGGTCGATGACCTTCCAGCCTTCGGGTTTGCCGTCGTGGGTCCAGTCCTTGGTGTCGACGAGGCCGAGGAACTTCGCCTTGATGGCCGCGACCGTCGCGTCGACGTTGTTCGCCGCGATCTGGGTGAATCCGCCGCCGGCCGGATCGCGACCGACGACATTGAGGTAGATCTGGACCGTCCCGCCGGCCCAGCAGGCCTTTGCGCTGCCGATCGTCTCGCCGGTCGCGGGACGGCAGTTCGACGTCTGTGGGGCGGACAGGAGGCCCATCTGGACGAGGGGCAGGCTGGCGTCGATCGCCAGGAACTGCGGGGCGAAGCCGTGGTCCGATGACACGAACGTCGTCGGGTCCTTGCCGAGCAGCGAGCGGGCGAGCGTCAGGGTCTCGTCGGACTCCCGGTAGGCGGTCTTGATGTACGCGGATCGAGCGGCGACACGGCCGTCCGGCACGCCGTTCAGGTCGACGTCGTCGTAGGCGGGGTTCGGGGCGCCGTTCGGGAGGATCGTCGTGACCAGCCCGAGGAACTGGTGCTGGAACTCGTCGGTGGTCGGCATCCCGACCATCAGGAGATCCGGCTTGTAGGTGTTGGCGACGTAGGTCAGCATCGGCAGGTGGCCGGTTGCCCAGTAGAGACCCTGCTCGACGTACGTGTCCTCGCTCGTCACGCCCGCCTCGAGGATCGCGAAATCGGCAGCGGTCGCGGTCGGGAACTTCTGGGCGAGGTACTCCTCGAAGTTGCCCGTGAAGCCCGTCTCGCCGGGCCATGTCGGCCACGACGCGATCGCCCGGCTCACGGACGTATGGAACAGGCGGACCCGTGACAGGTTGGCGTTCAGCTCCTCGACCTTGATGAGCATCCCGGCCGTCTTGCCGTCGTTCGCGCCACCGATGAGCTTGACCTTGACGTCGGCCCACTGGCCCTTCGCCAGGATCCCGACGGAGTCGGCCGCGCTCTTCGTTCGCGAGAAGAGGACCTTGTCGTAGTTCGTCGTGGCGTCATTCGTGGAGTCGAAGATCCACGCGTTGAGGCCGTACTTGTCGGTCCCGAAGTCGATCACCCGGAGGCGCATCTCCATGGCGGGGCTGTAGGTCGCCGGCAGGCTGCCGGACCAGCCAGTGGCGGCCGTCGGGGCCGCGCCCGGGAACGCTTGCTGGCCGGCATAGCCGGTCGGCGTGTCGAACTGGAGCCCGAAGGCCGGGATCAGGGCGGGATCGTCGAACAGGGCGTCACCCGCGTTGCCATGGAAGTTCGTCGAGACGCCGCGCCCGGAGCCGAAGGTCTGGAAGTCGATCGTGGGGCCCTGAATGGTGGCGTTCCGGCCGCCTGCCCACTCGACCTGGGCGACCTTCAGCCCGCCGCGCTCGGCGGACTGGGCGATGGATTCCGCCTGGAGGACGTTGGCATCGAACGCGGCCGTCCGGTTGCCGAACGGCTGGCCGTTGATGTGGAACGTGTTGTTGGTCGAACCGGTCACGCCCGGCCAGGCGCCGGTCGCGAGGCTGTACCAGCCGGCTCCCGTGTTCGGCGGGGCCTGGGTCCGGAGACCGGACCCGGACGCGAAGCTCCCCTTCTTGAGGAAATCGGCCATCGTCGGCATCACGCCCTGGGCGGCGTACTGGACGACGGCGTCCTGGCGGAGACCGTCGGAGGCGAAGAACACCGCCTTGTCGGTGGCGGGTCCGGTGGCGGTCGTCGGCGCGGCCACCACGGGCGCGGCCAGCAAGCCGGCAAGCAACGTGATCAGGGTCAGCAGGACCAAGAATCGGGCACGGACGCGGGACGTCACGGGGCGCTCCTCCTCGACAGTCGCGGGCACTCAGGGTCGGCTGGGCGCGAGCATGGGCTGGGCGGGCCCAAATCCCCTGAACCTCACCCCACCACTGTGGACTGCACACGATAACGCCCGGTCAAGTCGGCGTCACCCGCAGGTGAACACTCGCACGCGACCGACCCGCGTGGCGCCGTGCTCGGCGGTGCGTGATGGCACCGCAAATCCGCCGTTGACCCGCAGCGAAGGGCGAGATACGTGAGCGTGCAGCGGGGTCGGTCAGCATGTCGGGGTGTCGCTCCCCGCCGCCGTCGCCGATCGGCTCGCCCGTCTCGCGCCGGATCAGCGGGCGGCCGCGACGGCGCCGCCGGGCCCGGTCCTGTGCGTCGCGCCGGCCGGCTCGGGCAAGACCACGACGCTGGTCGCGCGGATCGCCTGGCTCATCGGGACCGGCGTCGCCCGGCCAGCGGAGGTCGCGGCGATCACCTTCAACCGCAGGGCGGCCGTCGAGCTCGGCGAGCGACTGGCGGCGGCGCTGGAGCCGCTCGGCCGTGAGCGGGGCGGCGTCGAGCACGGCGGCGTCCGCGTTCGGACGTTCCACGCCCTGGGGCTGGAGATCCTCCGCGACGCCGGCGCGGCGGTGGAGCCGCTCCTCGAGCGGATGGCGCTCCTGCGGCGGATCGCGCCGGAGGTCGGACCCGCCGGCTGGCGCCGGCTCGACACGGCATTCTCGCGCCTGAAGCTCGACCTCGGCGTCACGGCCGAGGAGGTCGCCGCGGATCCCGACCCGGGGCCGATCGCCCGGACGTTCCTGGCCTACGAGGCGGCGATCGCCGACGAGGGCGGCCTCGACTTCGACGACCTCGTCGCTCGGGCGTTGCGCGGGCTCGAGGGGGATGCGTCCGCCCTCGCGCGCTGGCGCGCGCGATGCGCCCATCTTCTCGTGGACGAGGCGCAGGATCTCGATCGGGCCCAGCTCCGGCTGGCGCTCCTCCTCGCAGCGCCGGCGAACCGGATCTTCCTCGTCGGCGACG
>DASUPH010000061.1:0-11386 GCA_036276275.1 Candidatus Limnocylindrales bacterium | reverse complement strand
GGGGTGAGCTTCGACGTCCGTGCCGGGACCGTGTTCGGGCTCCTCGGCCCGAACGGCGCAGGCAAGACGACCACGGTCGAGGTCCTGGAGGGCCTCCGAACACCCGATTCGGGTGACGTGCGCGTCCTCGGGGTCGACGTCGTGGCCCACCCGAACGAGCTGAAGCCGCGGATCGGCGTGTCGCTCCAGAACGCGGCGCTCTACCCGAAGCTGAACGTCGTCGAGGTCCTCGATCTCTTCCGCAGCTTCTACGGTCGCGGCCGGCCGACCAACGAGCTGTTCGAGCTGATGGACCTCGGGGAGAAGCGAACGACCCGAACCCAGGACTTGTCGGGTGGCCAGCGGCAGCGACTGTCCGTCGCCCTGGCCCTCGTCAACGACCCGGAGCTCGTCTTCCTCGACGAGCCGACGACGGGCATGGACCCGGCCGCACGACGCGCCCTCTGGGACATCGTCCTCGGGCTCAAGGCCGAGGGTCGATCGATCCTCCTCACGACCCACTACATGGAGGAGGCCGAGGTCCTGTGCGACCGCATCGCGATCATGGATCACGGCCGGATCCTCGAGGAGGGCACGGTCGACGAGCTCGTGAGCCGTCGATTCAAGGAGCGCGCGGTCCGCTTCGACGCGATCGACGGGCTGGCCGACGAGCGCCTGTCCGCGATCCCCGGCGTCACCTCGGTGAAGCGCGAGGACGGCGCGGTCCTGCTCTACACGAACGACGTCCCGGCAACGATCGGAGCCGTGCTCGATGCCGCCGAGGAGCTCGCGGTCGAGCCGGCCAACCTCGCGGTGCGGCGGGCGACCCTCGAGGACGTCTTCCTCGATCTGACCGGCCGGGCCCTGCGTGACTAGGGAGATCGACAGCTGAACGCGCTGCTGCTCCTGACGATCGCGAACATCAAGAGCTTCACCCGCGACCGCGCCGCCCTCTTCTGGACCCTTGCCTTCCCCTTGATCTTCGTGGTCCTGTTCGGCTCGATCTTCTCCGGCGGCGGCAGCGACCGGAAGATCGGTTTCGCCGATCTCGACAACTCGACCTCGTCGGCGGCCCTGAAGGTCGCCTTCGACACGATCCCGGATGTCGAGCTCCTCGATGGCAGCGAGGCCGATCTGGTCGAACTGATGCGGCAGGGCGAGGTCGTGGCCGTGATCGTCGTGCCGGAGGGCTATTCCGAGACGGTCGGCGCGAAGCAGGCGCCCGCGACGATCACCGTTTACACGGACCCGACCCAGAGCGCCGTCGACGGCACGACCCGCACGGTCGTGGGCTTCGTCCTGTCGGCGGTCAACCAGGCCGCGACGGGACAGCCGCCGGCCGTCGTGCCGACCTTCCGATCGGTCCAGACGAACGACCTGACATTCATCTCGTATCTCGTGCCGTCGATCCTCGGGATGTCATTGATGCAGACCGGCGTGTTCGCGGCCATCCCTCTCGTCGCCGATCGCCAGAAGCTGATCCTGAAGCGGCTCCAGGCGACGCCGTTGCGGCGCTGGCAGCTGGTCGGAAGCAACGTCCTGATGCGGCTCCTGATCGCGGTCGTCCAGACGGCGATCATCGTCGGCGTCGGATCGACGTTCTTCCACGTCCAGATCGCCGGATCGTGGCTGCTGATCGGCGCCCTCATCCTCATAGGCTCGCTGGCGTTCATCGCTCTCGGCTACGTGATCGCCTCGTTCGCCTCGACCGAGGAAGCCGCCAACGGGATGACGAGCGCGGTCCAGTTCCCGCTGATGTTCCTGTCCGGAACGTTCTTCCCGATCGACGCGATGCCCGACGCCTTGAGGACGATCGCCCGCGCACTGCCCCTCACGTACCTGGGCGACGGGCTCCGCCAGGTGATGGTCGATGGGACGCCGTTCTCGCCGCTCTGGGTCTGCTTCGCGGTCCTGATCGGCTGGCTCGTCGTCTGTTTCGGGATCGCGGCGCGGTACTTCCGCTGGCAATAGGGCCTCGGCCTGCTTCGGGCCAGGTTTACGCCCCACGAGCACAAGCGACGAGTCCGACGCCCTTGAGACCGAATTCGGGCCGAATCTGCACGAGATTTGCGCCCCGTGAGCCAGACCGTTCATTCCGACGTCCAACTGGTCCCACGTGCTCACCCCGTGTAAATCCGGCCCCGTGCGTCTGATCGGGTAGCGGGTTCCGGTCGCGCTACCAGCGCTCCTCGTGGAGAATCTCCTCGAGGGCGCGCCGTCCGCCCGCCTTGTTCGGAGCCGTGAGGACGGCCGAGTCGGCCGGGTAGCCGAACGACAGCAGGTACTCGCAGTGGTGGCTCTCCGGGTAGCCGAGCAGTCGCCGGGCAAGCTCATGCTCGTAGACGGTGGCCGGGACGCTGCCGATCCCGAGCTCCCAGGCGACGAGCATCATGCTTGCCGCCGCCTGGCCAAGATCGAACATCACCGACAGCGGGTCGTCGGCCGTGGGCGAGACGGGCGTGACGAGGGCGATCCCGACCGCGGCGCCGGCGAGATGGCCGGCCCACGGCCCGACCGCGCCCAGCTCCTCGAGGTGCTCGCGCTCGCGGCACACGATGAACTCCCAGCGCTGGAGATTCTTCGAGCTGGCAGATCGCCGACCCGCGTTGAGGATGCGGACGAGATGCCCGGGATCGAGCGGGCGGTCGGCGAACTCGCGGACCATCCGCTTCTGCGACACGGCCTGCCAGACCGACATCACGGGTTCGTCCGTCATGAGCCGATCTCGGTCAGCGCCGCGGCCGTCTCGCCGGGTCCGTCCTCGCTCCCGTCAGCGGACGTTGGGGCGGCCGCCGTCGCCCGGCGGGGCAGGGGACCGGCGAGCCGAGCCAGGGAGCGGAAGCCGCCGGGCTCGCTCTCGACGGCCGTCGGGGGCCGGACCGTGTCGGGCAGTCGCCGGGCGTCCGTCGCCGCGGCGATGGCTCCGGCCTCGTCGGGCGTGAGGGGTCCACCGAGGGCGGCGGCGAGGAACGCCGCCACCGTTCGCCGGTACTCCGGAAACTCGTACAGCCACGAGTGATGCCCACCGCGAACCGCGAGGGTCTGGGGCGGGTGCCCGGCGGCCGTCGCCGCCCGCTCCAGGCGACCGAGATGGACGAATGGCACGACCGCGTCGTCCTCACCGTGGGCGAGGAGGACAGGCCGGTCGATCGCCCGGAGCGCGGCCGTCGCCGAGATCTCCGCGACGCGGTGGCCACGCGGCCGGAGATAGACGCGGGTCGTCAGCCAGGCGAGTGGGTAGGCGATCGGATCGGGGATCGGCAGGCGGGCGAGCCGGAACGTCTGGCGGGTGAGGCGCCATGGATCGGCCGGCGCGGAGGTGGCGACGACGGCGGCGATCCGCGGCTCGGCCGCGGCCGCGAGGAGCGCCCCGATCGCTCCCATCGAGTGGCCGGAGATCGCGCCGATCGTGACCTCGGGCCGCGCCTCCAGGGCCCGGAAGGCCGCCAGCGCGTCGGCGCCGAACTCGCCCGCGGTGATCGGCAGGGTCTCGGCCGCGTTCGCGCCGTGGCCCCGGACGTCGATGGCGAGGCAGTGGAAGCCCGCGGCGTGGAGGAACGCGATCATCGGCAGGAGCCGATCGCGGGCCGACTCCCAGCCGTGCACGAGGGCGATGCCCGGACCCGGTCCGGCTCCTTCGGTCGGGACGAACCAGCCGGGCAGGATCAGGTCGCCCGACGGGACATCGATCTCCGCGAACGAGAGACCGAGGTCGGCCGGGCTGAACTGCGGCGGCCGCGGAATGGGATACCCGGCCCGGACGCGGTAGGCCAGGGCGAACCGGTAGGCGAGGGCGAATGGGGCGGCGGCGATGGCGGCGGCCACGCCCGCCCGGCGGAGTCTCGGCACGGGAGTATGGGACGGCGACGGCGGCCGACCTGTCAAGCGCCCGGCAGCCCGTACACTCCATCGGTGGCAAAGCGCGATCCGCATGCCGTTCTCGGCATCGAGCCCGGTGCCAGCCCGACCCAGGTCAAGGCGGCCTGGCGACGTCTCGCCCGGAAGCACCATCCCGACCTGACCGGCGACGATCCGGAGGCGTCACGGATCGCGACCCGCCAGATGGCGGAGATCAACGACGCGTATGCCGCTCTCACCCGAGCGGGCGGTAGCGGCCGTCGCTGGACAGAGGGTGAGGAGGCCACGGCCGCCCGCGAGGATCGTGAGCGCGGTACGGCCGGCGCGCGGCGCGGCGGACCACCCAGCCCGAAGCCCTCGCGGCCGGTGACCGCCAGGGTCGACACCACGGGGACGGTCCGGCCGCGCAACCAGCCGATCCGGCCGACCGGGTCGGGTCGATCCGGCCCGCCGCTCAGTGGTCACCCGCCCCTGAAGATCACCCACGAGCAGCGGGAGCCACCGCGGGCCAGCACGCCGACGGGTCCGATGGCCCGGTCCCGGATCCGCAACTTCCGGCGGCCGGCGAGCCCGGCCCTGGCCGACGCCCGGGATCGCGAGCTCGAGTTCGGCAAGTTCCACGGCCACACCCTCGGTCAGGTGGCCGCCTTCGAGCCGTCCTACATCGACTGGCTGGCGACGACGATCACCCGCGACCCGGATCTCGTCGCGGCCGCCCGGGTCGTCCGCGACGATCTCGACGTCCGCGGCATCGTCCGGCACGAGCGGCCGCCCTCGAGCCCGACGCGGAGCGGCCGAACTGCCTAGCGCAAACGCGAAGATCGCCCCCCGAATGACTCGGGAGGCGATCGCATGATCTGCTCGAATGAAGTGAGCGATGAGCTCCGCCGCATCGCGTCCCGGGCCTGTTGGCCGATTGATCCTGTTACTCGGCTCGTGACCTGGGCCCGGGATCCGCGGCGCTCGAACCGTCATCGAGTGAACCGAAGGCCGTTCCCTGGTCCGTGACCGACGCCCCAGGTTCTCCCGGGTTTGTCGCGTTACGGCGCAGGTGAACCGTACGCCTCGCGTCGGTGGCACCTCAATAACCGACTCGTCCTGAAACGGATCGGGCGATGGTTGGGCGCACGGACGCACCATTCCGGGACGGGGGTACCAGGTGCGCGGACGCACCGGATGGCGTGATTCGACCGTGTTTGACGACGACGACGTCGGCGGTCGCGGGCGGCAGGTCGCTCACCCGGAGGCGGTAGCGGGTCGTGAGATCGCTCGTCATCGCGCCGTATCATCGCCCCATGTCCCCCGACCCGACGGCACGATCCGGCACGCCTCGCGCGCCCACAGCGGGCCGCGGGCGCCATACGCCCAACGCGCGCCGGCCGCCCGCACGGGTCGTCGTCGCGATCAGCGCGATTCTCATGCTCATCCTCGGCGCGTGCGGTCCTGCCTTCGACCCGACCGGCCCGTGCACGACCGACGGTGCGGCACCCGGTGCCTATCCGGCCCTCGAGGCGGCCGTCCCGGCGACGTTTCGCGGCTCGCCGCCGAAGCAGCTCGACTCGGGTCGGACGTGCACGGCGGCCGGTCTGTCGACCCTCGCGGGTCACGGCGTGGCCGAGCTCCGTTTCGCGGGTGCGACCTGGGAGACGGGCACCGACAGCGGGGTGAGCCTGGCCGTGTTCCTCAATGCCAGCGGACCCGCGCTCGAGCGGAATTGGCTGGTGGAGTTCTATGAGACGGGTGCCCGCGCCGGCAGGAACGTCCAGTCCGTCGACACATCCGACTACTCCCTCGGCGGCGACATGGCCGCACGCAGGATCGACGTCCTCAACGGCGAGTCGTTCCAGACCGTCGTGGTCTGGTCGCGCGAGGATCGGATTGTGGTCGCCCTCGTCGCGGACTTCATCCGCGAGATCCAGACCCGTGAGGCGCACGACAAGGTCGTTCGCGAGGCCACGGACGCCTGGGCGCTGAGCGGGGCCCGCGTGGACCGAGTCGACTCGTAACGCGATCGTCACGTCGCGCGCCAAAGCCCGGCACCGCGCCGACCCTGCGTCGGGCACACTCCGGACATGATCCGGATGGCGACCCGCTTCCTGCTGCTGCGCTTCCTGCCGCGTCGAATCCTGCCGATCGTGACGATCGCCGAGGCACTCCTGCTGCTGCGCTCGGTCCGCCGCCGGAACCGGGTCGGGGTCAACGAGCCGATCGACTCGCGGACGGCCCCGCCCCCGACACCGGCGGTCCGCCGCGTCCCCTGACGCCGCCGCACCCGAATTCTCGCCCCACGAGAATCCGCGAGCATTCGCGGCCAACCGCGCGACGGCAGGCGAACGGTGACGCGGTGCTAGCGTACGCGCCATGACCTGGTCTGCCCGCAAGCGCGCTTGGGAGGCACGCCGTCTCGCTGCCGCGGTCGAGCGCGCACCCGAACGCAAGCCTCGCTTCAGCACGATCAGTGATACCGAGGTCGAGCGCCTCTACGGGCCGTGGTCGTGGCTGCCGGCCCCGGACGGCAGCGCGGCCGGTGGCGGCGGCCCGACCGCCATCGATCATCACGGCGACCGGCTACGCCCCGAGCGCGGTCGGTGGGACGACTTCGACCCGATGCGCGACATTGGCTTCCCGGGTGAGCCACCGTTCACCCGCGGTATCCACCCGACCGGCTACCGGAGCCGTCTCTGGACGATGCGGATGTTCGCCGGGTTCGGCGCCGCCGAGGACACGAACGCCCGGTTCCGCTCCCTCCTCGCCGCCGGCCAGACCGGCCTCTCGATCGCCTACGACATGCCGACGCTGTACGGCTACGACACCGATCACGCCGAGGCCGAAGGCGAGTTCGGAACGTGCGGCGTCGCCGTCTCCAGCCTGGCCGACATGGAAGTCCTCCTCGCCGGTCTGCCGCTCGACCGCGTCTCGACGTCGATGACGATCAACTCGCCGGCCGCCCCGATCTGGGCGATGTACATCGTCGCCGCCGAAAAGGCCGGGTTCCCGCGAGCGACCCTCGAGGGCACGACCCAGAACGACATCCTCAAGGAGTTCGTCGCCCAGAAGGAGTTCCTCTTCCCGCCCCTGCCGTCGATGCGCCTCGTGACCGACACGATCGAGTTCGGGACCCACGAGCTTCCGAAGTGGAACACGATCTCGATCAGTGGCTACCACATCCGGGAGGCGGGCTCGACCGCGATCCAGGAGCTGGCGTTCACGATCGCCGACGGGATGGCCTACGTCGAAGCGGCGATCGAGCGCGGCCTGCGGGTCGACGACTTCGCCCCGCGCCTCAGCTTCTTCTTCAACTCCCACTCGGACTTCTTCGAGGAGATCGCCAAGTTCCGGGCGTCGCGCCGGATCTGGTTCAAGCTGATGACGGAGCGCTACCGGGCCGAGAACGAACGCTCGACCTGGATGCGTTTCCATACCCAGACGGCCGGCGTCTCGCTCGCCCCGCAGCAGCCACTGAACAACCTGACCCGGGTCGCGACGCAGGCCCTCGCGGCGATCCTGGGTGGCACGCAGTCCCTCCACACCGACGCCTACGACGAGGCGCTGGCGGTCCCGACCGCCGAGGCGGCGCAGCTCGCCCTCCGCCAGCAGCAGGTCATCGCCGAGGAGACCGGCGTCGCGAACACGATCGATCCACTCGGCGGGAGCTGGTTCGTCGAGGCCCTGACGAACGAGACCGAGCGCGACGTCTGGCGGTATCTCGACGAGATCGACCGGCGTGGCGGGATGGTCGCCGCGATCGGCGAGGGCTACCCCCAGCATGAGATCGCCGACGCGGCCTATCGCTACCAGCGCGAGTTCGACGCGGGCGAACGGCGGATCGTCGGGGTGAACGCGTATGTCGACGAGAACGAGGAGACGCCGATCCCGGTCCTGTCGGTGCCGCCGGGCTCGTTCGAGGCCCAGCTCGCCCGTCTCGAGCGGACCCGCCGCGAACGAGACCCAGCAGCCGTCGAGAGCGCCCTCGCCGGCCTGCGCGACGCGGCCACCCGGCCCGGGTCGAGCGAGACGAACCTCATGCCGCACTTCCTCCGCTGCGCCGCCGCGTACGCGACGCTCGGCGAGCAGTGCGACGTGCTTCGGGGGGTCTTCGGGGAGTACCGCGAGCCGGTCCTCGTCTGAGGCGGCCTGCGGGTAGCATCTTGGCCATGTACACCGATGCCCTGTCATTCCTCGAGGACGAGCGCGACGCCTGGGCGCCGTACGGGGCGCTGTCGCAGCTGAGCGATGACGAACTGGAGCGACCCGTCGAGGCGGCTCACGGCTGGTCCGGCCGGGACCTGATGGGCCATCTCCTCACGTGGCAGCTGCTGTCACTGGATGTCGCCAAGGAGCTCGCTCTCGGGGAGCGCTCCATCACGAAGGAACGAGCGGACGCCGACTGGGCCGAGCGCGGCGGCGACGTCGTGAATGCCGAGGCAGAGGCGGCCTGGCGGGCGCGCCCGATCGACGAGATCCGCCAGGAGTTCGCCCGGGTCGCCGGCGAGCTGCGTGGGTTCCTCACCGTCGTGCCGGAGACCCGCTGGCTGAAGAACACGGACCAGCAACGATTCTTCTACGAGGAGACGACCGAGCACTACGAGGAGCACGCGCCGGATCTGGCCGCGATCCTCGCGACGGTCGGGAGCACATGACCGACGACGCCGACGCGCTCTCCGATCTCACGCTGGCGGAGGTCATGGCCGAGGCCGCCGACGGTCTGGACGGCGTCAACGCCGACGTCGCGGAAGGACACACGGAGTGGGCCGCCGGGCCATCGGTCTTCGCGACGCTGGATGCCGATCGAGCCGAGTTCCGGCTCGATCCGGGCATCGCCGCGGCCGCGCTACGTACGCCCGATACGGCGCCCTCGCCGCGGGGCGGAGACTGGATCGCGTTCGCCCCGCCCGTTCTCGACGACCACGCCGTCGATCGAGCCGAGGCGTGGTTCCTCAGCGCCCATCGCCGGGCGGCCGCCTCGCGGGGCCGCTAGGAATCGAAACGGCGCCACCGTCCGGTGGCGCCGTCAATGTTCGGTGCCGATCAGGCCTCGGCCGGCGTCGTCGTCGTTGTCGCCTCGTTCTCGACTGCGTACTGGGCCAGGCCGAAATGCGCCTCGAGCGCCTCGAGCGGCCGCGCCCCGGCGACGCCGAGCGGCTGCTGACCGGGTCGGAAGAAGGCGATCGTCGGCAGGCTCATGATGTTGAACGCCTGCGAGATGCGGGGGTTCGCGTCGACATCGACCTTGACGACGTCCACGGCGCCCTCGTACTTGGCGGCGAGCTTCTCCATCTCCGGCGCGACCATCTTGCACGGTCCGCACCAGGCGGCCCAGAAGTCGACCACCACGGGCTTCTCGTTCTTCAGAACGAGCTGCTCGAAGGTCTCATCCGTCGCATGCTGGAGGGTCATCAGTTGGTCCTTTCTGTCCGCGGAGCCGCGCGGCTGCGGATGCGAAAACGTTCGTACGCCGTCAGGTGCTCTGTCCGGCGAGGCTCTGGATGAGTCGATACGCCTCGAGGACGCGAACGTCGGCAAGGCGATAGAAGACCGTCGAGCCGTCGCGTCGGCTCTGGACGAGCCCGGCGCTGCGGAGGACGGCGAGGTGCTGGCTCATGTTGGGGACCTGGCAACCGACCTTCGTCGATAGGTCGCTCACGGAGAGCTCGCCACCGGCCAGCGACTCGAGCACGCAAAGGCGCTTCGGGTCGGCCAGGGCGCGACCGACGGCAGCGTAGCGCTGCCGGTCGAAGTCGCTCGAGGCCGGACGGGCGGTGGTATCCAACATGGCCGTCATCATCTCATGACTTGCGCAAACACGCAAGTATCTGTCCAGCTCGGGATGCCGCACCGGCAGTGGCGGCTGGCATACTCCCCGCGATGACGACCGCCGACCGCCTTGTCGGGCTCGACGAGATCCTCGCCGCCCGCGACACGATCGAGGGCCGGGTCCATCGGACGCCGCTGCTCTCGAGCGCCACGGCGGCCCGTCACATCGCCGATGGGGGCGGGCCACGGCTGGCCGATGGCCGACTGTACCTGAAGGCGGAGAACCTCCAGAAGACGGGTTCCTTCAAGCCACGTGGGACGCTGAACCGCATCGCCGGCCTGACGCCGGACGAGCGGGCGCGGGGCGCGATCACGATGTCGGCCGGCAACGCCGGCCAGGCCTACGCGTGGGCGGGCCGCGAAGCCGGCGTCCCCGTCACGGTCGTGATGCCGGCCGCGGCAAACCCCACGAAGGTCGAGGCGTGTCGCGGCTACGGTGCCGAGGTCGTCCTCGAGGGCGAGCACGTCGGCGACGCCTTCCGGGCCCTGCAGCGGATCCGCGACGAGCGTGGGCTGACGTTCGTGCACCCGTTCAACGATCGGGCGATGATCGCCGGCGACGGTACGGCAGGGCTGGACATCCTCGACGATCTGCCCGAGGTCGACGTGGTCGTGGTCGGGATCGGCGGCGGCGGCCTGATCTCCGGGGTCGCGGCAGCGATCAAGGAGCGTCGGCCCCGGGTTCGGGTCCACGGCGTCGAGCCGGTGGCTGCGGATTCGATGACGCGGGCGTTCGCCGCGGGCGTTCCCGTCGAGATCCAGCCACGGAGCGTCGCGGACGGCCTCGGCGCGCCGTTCGCCGGCGACCTGACCCTCGCGATGTGCCGGCGCTACCTGGACGGGATCGTCCTCATCGATGACGCGACGATCCTCGGCGGCGTGCGGTTCGCACTGGAGCGCATGAAGCAGGTGCTCGAGCCGGCCGGCGCGGCGGCGCTCGCCGCGGTCATGAGCGGTCGGATCCCCATCGCCGACGGGGAGCGGGTCTGCGTCCTGGCGTCGGGCGGCAACATCGACGTCGGTCGCCTCGGCGAGCTGCTGGCGGCAGCGGGACCGCTGTCGACGCCACGGGTCGAGACGAGCGGGTGATCCCGCCGGCTGACGAACCGGTGGCCGCACCGAATGGGCATCGTGGTCCTGAGCCGACACCCGCCACGTCCGAGCCAAACCTGGCGTCGCAAGCGCCACCGCCGCGGCCGGTGACCGCGATCCCGGGAGCGCGGGCCGTCCTCGGGCGGGGGTTGGACCTCAACGTCGCGGCGTCGGGCGAGATCCGCCGGGCATCGGTCTACATCGGCGTGCTGTCGTTGCTCTCCGTCGGCCCGATCGCCTCGGTCCTGTGGGCCTTCTCGGCCCAGCAAGGTGGCTTCGAATGGCTCCGGCGCCTCGCCCGCGGCTTGTCGCCGGAGTTCGTTCCGGTCGGCCCGGGCTTCGGGGAGCTCGTCAGCGCGATCCTCATCATCGGGTTCCTTTGTCTCCTGTCCGTGGTCGTCGACGCCCAGCTGCTGGCGGCGATCCTGATCGGCGCGAGGGCGACGGACCGGCACTTCCACCTCGGCAACGCTCTGGCGCTGGCCCGACTCCGCTACTGGCGGCTCGTTCGGGCTTCTGCGCTGGTCGGCCTGATCCTCCTGGTCCCGCATGTCGTCATCAACCGGGTCGTGATGAACGGTCGGCCGGTCGGGACGGAGGCCGAATCCCTCGTCGTGACCGCGATCGACATCCTCGTGTCGGC
>DASUPH010000060.1:0-11184 GCA_036276275.1 Candidatus Limnocylindrales bacterium | reverse complement strand
CCGCCTCCGATGGCGCGACGGCCGGCTCGTCCCCTACGCCCTCGCTCATCGACTCTCCGAGCCCATCGACGACGCCGTCGCCAACGCCGGGCTCGACCCGGTCTCATGCCGCAAAGCCCGAGCCCACCGATTCCGTTGTCGGCAGCGTGGTAACCACCGTCGCGAATGAAGGGCTTCGGGTCCGTTCCGAGCCCCGCGTCAGCGACGACTCGCACAAGTTGGAGCCGCTGCTACCGCTCGGATCCCAGCTGTATGTCCTCCAAGGTCCAGTGTCAGCCTCCGGTTATTCCTGGTATGAAGTCGTCCCACTCACGTCGCGGAACCTGCCGAGCGGCTGGGTCGCGAGCGCCGACCGGGACGGGGAGCCATGGATCGCCCCGGGCGAGTTCGACTGCCCGCCGGTGCCGACGGACTTCCGGTCACTTGCAGCGCTGCCGTCCGGCGTCGGGTTGGCCTGCTTCCCCCGAGTGCCGATCCACATCGTGGCTCGTCTGATCTGGTGCAACTGCAACATGGATGGATCCTGGTATACGCCGCACTGGTTCTTTCTGGCGAGTGGCAGTCCCAATCTCCTCCTGGATGATGACGTGACGACGGTTCCACCGGACGTTGCGGACTGGTTCGTCCTCAATCTGGACCCGACGTCTGAACATCCCGACGTGCTTCCGGTCGATCAGATGGTCGAGTTGACCGGAGTCTTCGACCACCCCGCCGCTTCGAGCTGCACGCGAACCGAGATGGACGGCGAGCCAGTCTCCAGCCAGGGTTGCCGGCTTGAGTTCGCCGTCACGCGGCTAGTCGTCCATGGGCCGTAGCCCGGCTCGACCGGGTCCCGGAGTAGCAGCGAGATGAAATGCATCAGGGCCGGAGCCGAGACACACGTCGTGGTCGGACAACGGTGTCAGAGTTAGCGCCCTGGCCCGTTTCCTTCACTCAACCCGACCACAACCCAGGCCGCTCTTCGACCGGCTCAGTGACGGATGCGGTAGCGGATCCGAACCGCTGGCCCCGAGGCGGTGTAGGTGACAGATGAAGGGGAGAGTCACGACGAGGGTCTTCATATTTTTCTTGCCGGCAGTTATTGCGGCGTGTCAAGTGGTCGGCCCCGATCGGGACGCGACGGCCAGCCCGGTGGCGGATGCTCATGCCGTGACGTGCGGGCGGTGGCTTCGGATCTCGGAGGCGGAACGCCTGATCCTGGCAGACGCGCTCGTAGGCGCCTCGCCCGATCTGCTGGAGCGGATCCGAGTCCGGCAGCATCAGCCTCCAGGCACGGCGCGCGACGTTCTGATCCGCGACGTCGTCGGGAGCCTGACGAAGAACTGCGAGGTAGCGGCGCCACGCGAGCCGTCCCTGGGCGACTTGATGGACGCCCTGTACTGACGCCTCGGAAAAACCGAGCGCGTCCCCGTTCTCGTAGATGCAGTCTGGGCAGCCAGAAGGTGCCCGAGAGTTCGGGAGCAACCCATGTCAACCGTTGACGATCGACACATCGCCTGGTCCGGCTGTTTCAAGGGGACGCCGTGATGGTCTTCGTGGGCCTGATGGTGACGATCGTGATCCTCGATCTCCTCGCCATCCAGTTCGGCGCCGACTCACGAGAGGGGTTCGACGACACGCGCCGCCAGGCACCGGGTTTCTGGCGCAACGAGGGGGGCGAGAGATGAATCTCAATCCGATGACCAGCGTCGTCATCGCGGACCGAATTGCCCGGCTGCATCGCGAGGCAGACCAGGAGCGGCTGGCCGCTCTCGCTCGGTCCGCCTCGAATGGAGGCAGATCCCGGCGCGCGGATCGCCGAACGCGGTACGTCGGCGGCGTCCGCATGTGGTTCAGCGATGCGGTTCTGGCCGTTGCCAGGGCGGTTCGCGCCGACTGGCAAGAGGACTGCCCAGACGAGGCTCTGGTCGAGCCGCCCTACTCGCCCACGGTTAGTTGGGCGTGGATCCGCGACCGACCCAACTTGCCTTGTCCGTAGCCCCAAGGACCTCGAGACGCTGCTGCGCAAGGTCCTCGGCGGACTGGAATTGCCAGGATCGAGTGAACTTCGGCGGATCGCTCCGCCGGCGATCAGTGGCCGGACGACCAGGCCTGCTCCTGGACGACGAGGTCGCTCTCGATCGCGAACACGCAGCGACCGTCCCGGAGATCGAGAAGCTCGATCAGCTCCGGGTCGATGTAGAGCTGGTGGCAGTCCTCACAGAGCCCGCCGGGGATGCCGAAGCACAGCCGCTCCGTCCGATCCGACATCCGGAACGTCGTATCGAACCGGGTCGTGATCAGGCGGCGACTGCAGCCGGGGCATCGCTCGCGGAGACGGGACATCGCGGGTCTGGCAACCTCGTGGCCGGGCCGATCGTTCGATCGACCACCTGCCGCGATGCTGGCGTCCCGCGAGGGCGCCTGACATGACCCGACCGTACCGTCCCCGGGGCGGTACTGACGGCTCCTCTACTGGACCCGAAGGACCGTCCGCGCCTCCGCCCAGTGCTTTTCGAGCGAGTAATAGTCGCGTTCGGGCGGCGTGAAGATGTGGACAACGACCGAGCCGAAGTCGACCAGGACCCAGTGCGACGCCGCGGTTCCCTCGCGCCCGATCGGCCGGACCTTCTCCGCCCGCAGCCCCTCGATGACGCCGTCGGCGATCGCCTCGAGCTGACGCTCCGAGCCGCCGGAGCAGATCACGAAGGCGTCGGCGATCGTCGTGAGACCGGTCAGATCGAGGAGGACGATGTCGGCCGCCTTCTTGTCCTCGGCGAGATCGACGATCCGGCGGGCCATGTCGAGCGGCCGCTCGTCGGTCACCACGGCCGGACCGCGATTGGGCAGGCCGTCCGGGCTGGGGATGGCGGACGTGGCGCCCATCGGGCTCGGCGCGTCGTTGGCGGGTTCAGTCACAGGCGATCGATCCTCCGGGAGTTCGGGCTGACGATACAGCCGATGGGCATCGATGTACTCGGCGACGCCCGGCGGCACGAGGTCGCCGAGCGGCTCGCCCTCGGCGGCGAGCCTCCGGATCGCGGAGGCCGAGACATCGACCCGGGGCCCGTCGATCACGATCACCCGGCCGGCCCCGCCGGGCGCGACCCGCTCGACCGCCGCGGGGTCCGGAGCCGGATGACCGGCCCGCGGCGCGACGACGATCCGGGCGAGATCGAGCAGCCGCTCCGGCTCGTGCCAGCCGGCGAGGCCGGCGAACGATTCGGCCGACAGGATGACGGCGATGTCCGGCTCGCGACCCGCGCCACGCTCGGCCGCGGCCAGCTCCGCGACGGTGTCGACCGTGTACGACGGTCCGTACCGGTCGAGCTCGATCCGGCTGACCTCCAGGCCCGGCTGGCCGGCGATCCCGGCCTCGACCATCGCCAGCCGGTCCGCGGCAGGGCTGATCGCCTGGCCCAGCTTGTGGGGCGGCACGGCGGCCGGCACGACGAGGACTCGCTCCAGCCCGAGCGCGTCGCGGGCCGCGCGGGCGAGCGCGAGATGGCCCGCGTGAAACGGGTCGAACGTCCCGCCGAGGATGCCGATCGAGCCCGGCCGAACCGGCGTCGCGGCCGGTTGCGGACCCCGCTCATCGCGCCCCGGCCGGCTCAGCGCTCCTCCCAGGGCTGGGCCTCCCACTCCAGTTCCGTCGCGCCGATCCGGACGAGATCGCCCGGGGTCACCCCGGCACGTCGGAGCTCGTCGTCGATCCCGTAGCGGGCGAGGTCGCGCTGGAACCGCTCCGCCGATTCCTCGACGTCGAAGTTCGTCTGGGCCGCGATCCGCTCGATCCGCTTGCCGCGGACGAGGAAGACGCCGTCCTCGATGCGCTCGACGCTGAAGCCGTCGCTCATCCCCTCGATCCGGTGGACGACGACGCCCGACGGCTCGCGCGGGGCGTCGAGCTCGTCGGCCCCCGGCAGCAGCTCGGCGAGACGGGCCCGGAGCTCGTCGATCCCCTGGCCGTCGGTCGCCGAGATCGCGACGACCTCCTCGCCGCTCTTCGCCAGCGCCTTCCGGAACCCCGGCCACGCCTCGACTGCGGCCGGCCGGTCGAGCTTGTTGAAGACGACGAGGATCGGCTTCGCGAGGAGCGCCGGATCGTGGGCTTCGAGCTCGTCCCGGATCACGTCGTGGTCCCAGCCGGCATCGCGGGCCGCGCCGTCGACGACCTGGACGAGGATCCGTGTCCGCTCGACGTGGCGGAGGAAGGCGTGGCCGAGCCCCGCCCCCATCGACGCCCCTTCGATCAGGCCGGGGACGTCGGCGATCGTCGGCCGGCGCTCGTCCTCGTCGCCGAGATCCATCACCCCGAGGTTCGGCTCGAGGGTCGTGAACGGGTAGTCAGCGATCTTCGGCTGGGCGGCCGTGAGGGCGGCGAGGAGCGTCGACTTGCCGGCGTTGGGCAGGCCGACCAGGCCGATGTCGGCGATCAGGCGCAGCTCGAGCCGGAGCCGGCGCTCTTCGCCGGGCTCGCCCTTCTGGGCGTGTTTCGGGGCCTGATGGGTGGACGTCTTGAAGTGGGTGTTGCCGAGGCCACCACGGCCGCCGCGGGCGATCAACGCCGTCTGGCCGACCGCGACGAGGTCCGCGATCAACGCGCCGGTCTCGTCATCGATCACGGCCGTTCCGGGCGGCACGTCGAGGGAAAGGTCGTCGCCGGCGGCGCCGTGACGGCGCGACCGCTCACCGCGACCCCCGGACGTCGCCTTGAAGTGGTGCTTGAAGCGGAAGTCGCGGAGGGTCGTCTGGCCGGCATCGACCCGGACGTGAATGGAACCGCCGCGACCGCCGTCGCCGCCATCGGGTCCGCCACGGGGGACGTGGGCTTCCTGGCGGAACGTCGCCGCGCCGTCGCCGCCCGCCCCGGCCTTGACGAAGATCTTGACGCGGTCGAGGAACATCGCGGTCATTGTCGCCCGGCTTGCCCTCGTCGCGTCGCCGGACCTCCTCTGATCCGGCGATGCGACGGGAGCGTCGTCAGGCGATCAGAGATACAGGAGCGGGTTGACCCGGGTTCCGCCACTCCAGACCGGCCCGCGCCAGACCTCGAAGTGGAGGTGGGGGCCGGTGGCGTTGCCGGTCATCCCGACCCGCCCGACCTGCTGGCCACGCGACACGCCCTGGCCCCGACCGACCGTGATCGAGCTCATGTGGTTGTAGGTCGTATACAGGTTCGAGCCGTGCGAGATCCAGACCTGGTAGCCGCCGCCGTTGCTCTTCCAGCCCGCAAAGATCACGGTTCCGCTGGCGGCTGCCATGACCCGGGTTCCCGAGTCCGCGGCGATGTCGATCGCGTAGTGGCCGTAGTGGAAGTACTGGCTGATCACACCGCCCGCGACGGGCCAGGCGAACTGGCCGCCGGTGTAGCGGATGGGCGGACGAGCGACGTGATGGGTGGTGCTCGACGTGCTCGTGCTCGTGCTCGTACGGGTCGTCGCCCTGGGCTTCGGCTTCGGTGTCGCAATGCCGGCCGAGCGCGCGCCCGGGATCGTCAGCGTCTGGCCGACGACGAGGTTCGGGTCGGCGAGATTGTTCGCGTCGATGATGTCGACCGGCTCGATGTCGTACTTGGCAGCCAGGCCCTCGAGCGTGTCCGAGGCGTTGACCGTGACGACGAGGCCGTCGACGGGCGGGATCACCAGCGTCTGGCCGATGTGGAGCTCGTCCTTGGCGGTCAGCTTGTTGGCCCACCAGACCGTCATCATGGAGACGCCGAAGTGGCGAGCGATCCCGGTCAGCGTGTCGCCCGACCGGACGCGGTACGTCCGAAGGAGCTCCTTGCCGTCGGCCACGGTCGTGTCGACCGCGAACGGCTTGACGAGGGTGCCGTCCTCGCGGAACGGGCCGTCGATCGAGATCCGGTCATCGGGCGCCTTGGCGGAGGCGCCGGCGAACACGTCGTCGGTGAGAGCGATGTCGTTGAACGCGGCGGTCGTGTCACCGGCCGCGCGGTCATCGATCGCGTCGACTGCGGCACCGTCAGCGAGGACGCCCTGGCCCGCACGATCCTGGCCGGAGACCGCGCCGGCGAGCGCCAGCCGCGGCTCGCTGCCGGCGCCGTTCGTTCCGCCAGTCGGCCCGCGGCCGCCGGTGGCGGCGTCCGTCGCGATATTGCTGAGCGCGAGGGCGATGGCCACGAGCCCCACCGCGGTGACCGATACGAGTCGCTCGCCGGATAGGGTGGGACGGCCCGTCGGTCGGCTGGCACGCAACGTGCGAGCGATCGAGATGCTGCGTCGCTGGAAGGTGACAGCTGCCGCGGAGCGGCGGCCGGGGTCGGTACGCAGGCGAGCCATGACGCGCTGCACGCCGACCGTTGCGTTCAGCAATACGGTCTCCTGTGGGACGGACGGTCGGCGCGGGGGGTCAGGCGCTGGGGGAAGGACCGTCCGAGGGGTCGCGATATCGAGCTGGGGGTTCTCTGGCCGCGGCCGAGCCCGATCACAATCGGGCTGACGACATCACGCCTCACCCTAGCAGATGCAAGACAATCGACGCAAACGGGCGAAACCTCGGGCGCTGGCCCGAGGTTTCTAGGCCTCGAGGCTCTTCGTGAGCGAGCCCAGGAACTGGACATTGGTCTCGGTCTTCGAGAGCCGGTTGAGGAGGAGCTCGATGCCCTCGTTCGTTCCAACGGCCGAGAGCATCCGGCGCATCGTCCAGACCATCTTCAGGACCGGCTCTTCGAGCAGCAGCTCCTCGCGCCGGGTGCCCGAGCGCTGGACGTCGATCGCGGGGAAGATCCGCTTCTCGGCGAGCTTCCGATCGAGGATCAGCTCGCTGTTGCCGGTGCCCTTGAACTCCTCGTAGATGACGTCGTCCATGCGCGAGCCGGTGTCGACGAGGCAGGTCGCGATCACGGTGAGCGAGCCGCCCTCCTCGATGTTCCGGGCGGCACCGAAGAAGCGCTTCGGGGGATAGAGGGCGATCGGGTCGATGCCACCCGACAGCGTCCGGCCGGAGGGCGGCAGCGCGAGGTTGTAGGCGCGGGCAAGACGGGTGATCGAATCCATGAGGATCACGACGTCGCGGCCGGTCTCGACCTGGCGCTTGGCGATCTCCAGGGCCATCTCGGCGACGTGGGTGTGGTTCTCGGTCGGCTCGTCGAAGGTCGAGCTGATGACCTCACCCTTGACGCTCCGGCGCATGTCCGTGACTTCCTCGGGCCGCTCGCCGATCAGGGCGACCATCAGGAGGATGTCGGGATAATTGGCGCTGATGCCGTTGGCGATGTGCTTGAGGAGCATCGTCTTGCCGGCCTTCGGCGGGCTGACGATCAGGGCCCGCTGGCCCTTCCCGAGCGGGTTGACGATGTTGATCAGCCGCTGGCTGAGGTTCTTCGGGTCGCTCTCGAGGTTGATCAGCTCGTCCGGGTGGACCGGGGTCAGATCACCGAACACCGGGCGGCGGCGAGCGGTCTCGAAGTCGACGCCGTTGACGGCATCGACCCGGAGCATGCCCCAGTACTTCTCGGCCTCGCGCGGCGCGCGGACCGCGCCGCTGACGCGGTCGCCGATCCGGAGGCCGAAACGGCGGACCTGGCTCGAGCTGACGTAGACATCCTCGGGGCTGGGCAGGAGGCCGTGCCGACGGAGGAAGCCGAAGCCCTCGTCGACGACGTCGAGGATGCCCGTCGCGTAGGCGTGACCCGCGCGCTCGGTCTGTCGCTCCAGGATCCGCTCGACGAGATCGTCCTTCCGCTCCTGGGTGCCGGTCTCGAGCTCGAGGTCGCGGCTGACCGCGCGGAGCTCGTTGACGCTCATCTCGCGGAGGTCGGAGACGTCGAGATCGTTCCGCTCTCGGGCGGCCTCGAGCTCCTGCTGCTCCTCGTACTCCGTCACCGGAGCGCCACGGGAGGCGATCTGGCCGCGGCGGCGCGGACGACGGTTACGGGATTGTTGGTTGGGACCGAGTTGGGGCATGGGCTGGGAGTTCCCTCAGGAAGACGAAGATGGGGCCGCGTCCGGGCTGGGTTTCGCGCGGAATCGCTCCGCTGCGCAGGCCGGTCTGGGATGCATGGAATCATACGCGGCAGAACGCCCCGCGTCAATGGAATTCGTGGCGGCCTCACGGCCACCGCCACGGATCGCTCGGGCGGCGACGGTCGCGGGATCGATTGACGCTCGTTCCGGCCGGTCCCTATGCTCGCGCCGTGGTGCCGGCCGTGACGATCGCTCGGAGCTCGCCGGTCGCGGTTGCGATCCGGGCCTCGCGGCTCATCGTCGTCCTCCGCCGGGTGACTCCGCGGGCGCGTCTCGTCGCCCTCGTCGAGGAGCTCGCCGTCGCAGGCGCTCGCGTGTTCGAGGTCACGTTTGACGGCGAGGATGCGGCCGCCGACCTCGAGCTCGTCGGCGACCACCTCCGCCGGGTCGGGCCGGCCGATGCCTGGCTTGGCGCCGGAACGATCCGGACGGTCGACCAGGTCCATCGGGCGGTCGAGGCCGGAGCGACGTTCGGCGTCAGCCCCGTCTTCGACCGGCCGGTCCTCGACGCTGCCGACCGCGCCGGCCTGCCGTTCGTCCCCGGGGCCTACAGCCCGACCGAGATCGACGCCGCGTGGCGGGCCGGGGCCACGTTCGTCAAGCTCTTCCCCGGCTCCTCGCTCGGTGCCGACCACGTCCGCGAGCTGCGGGGTCCGCTGCCCGAGATCGAGACGATCGTGACCGGTGGGATCGACGCGTCGAACGCCGTTTCGTTCCTGGCCGCCGGGGCGGTTGCCGTCGGCATCGGATCGGCCCTGGTCCGAGCCACGCCCGACGAGCGCCGCTCGCTCATCGCCGCGATCGCCGCCGCACCCCGACCAGGCTCGACCTGACGATGGATCGCCTGCGAGACCGCGTCTGCCTCGTGACCGGATCGACCGGCATCGCCGCCGCCGCCGCCCGACGGTTCGCGACGGAAGGCGCGAGCGTCTTCGTGACATCGAGGACGGCAAGCCACGTCCGGCAGCTGGTCGACGAGATCGCGGCGTCCGGCGGAGCCGCCACGGGCATCCCGGCGGAGCTGACCGATGAGGCCGCGGTCGAGCGTGTCGCTGCCGCGTGCGTCGAACGGTTCGGCCGGATCGACGGGCTGTTCTCGGTCGCCGGCGGCAGCGGCCGGCAGTTCGGCGACGGCCCGATCCACACGGTCGGCAAGGAGGCATGGGACCGGACCCTCGAGCTGAACCTGACGACCCAGGCGCTTGTCTGCCGCGAGGTCGTCGCGCGGATGCGGGCCCAGGAGCCGAACGGTTCGGGGACGCGCGGCTCAATCCTGCTCATGGGCAGCGTCACGGCCAGCGATCCCGCGCCGGAGTTCTTCGCGACCCATGCGTACGCGGCCGCGAAGGGCGCGCTCACGGCGCTGATGACGACGATGGCGGCGGCCTACCTCGCCGACCGGATCCGGGTCAACGTCGTGGCGCCATCCCTGACGGCGACGCCGATGGCGCAGCGCGCAGCCGGCGACCCGGCGATCCGCGCGTATGCCGCTCGCAAGCAGCCGCTTGCCGGCGAGATGATGGACCCCGACGAGGTCGCCCACGCGGCGGTCTTCTTCCTCTCCGACGAATCGCGGGCCGTCACCGGCCAGCTGCTCAAGGTCGATGGCGGCTGGTCCGTCGCGTCGGTGTCGCCGGCGGCGGGACCGGGAGCCGGCTCGTGACGGGCGGCGAAACGTCGAAGGGCTTCGTCCGCACCGTTCGCGGCGACATCGAGCCCGGCGAGATGGGCGTCACGTATGCCCACGAGCACCTGATCATCGACGGCGGCCGGCCGGTCGAGCTGTCGCCGGACTTCCTGCTCGACGACGTGGATCGCCTCGCCGACGAGCTTCGCGACGCCGCCACAGCCGGTCTGCAGACGGCGATCGACGCGATGCCGATCGACTGCGGCCGCAACCCCGGGAAGCTCGCGGAGCTGTCGCGGCGAACCGGCGTGCACATCGTCGCGGCGACCGGTCTCCATCACGAGCGGTTCTACCGGCCGTCGCACTGGAGCGTGGGAGCCTCGGAGGACTGGCTCGCGGACCTGTTCGTCGCGGAGATCACCGAGGGGATCGACGAGCGGGACGGCGGCGGCGGGTCGGTCGGGCGAAGCGACTACCGGGCCGGGATCGTGAAGGTCGCCGGGAGCGAGGGCGGCCCGTCGGCCCGTGACCTGCGGATTTTCCGGGCGGCAGCCGCGGCCCATGCCCGGACCGGCGTCCCGGTTCACACCCACTGCGAGGCGGGCACCGGCGCGATCGAGCAGATCCGGACCCTGGTCGACGGCGGTGTCCCGGCAGGGCGGATCTCGCTCAGCCACGTCGACAAGGTCGTCGACCGCGCGTACCACCGCGAGCTGTTCGCAACGGGCGCGTTCGCCGTCTACGACCAGGCGTTCCGCTGGGGCGACCGCGAGAACGGCACCCTCCAGCTGCTGGACTGGGCGATCGCCGACGGCCACGCCGGCCAGGTGATGCTGGGCATGGACGCCGCCCGGCAGGGCTACTACCGGGCGTTCGGTGGCTCGCCGGGGCTGCCGTTCCTGCTCGGCGAGTTCCGGCCCGTGATGCATGCGCGTGGGATCGGCACCGATATCCGCCGGCGCTTCTTCGTCGACAATCCAGCCCGGGCATTCGCGTTCGCATCGGCGGAGGTGGTTCGATGACCGATGGGCTCCTGACCAGCGTCGTCGGATCGCACGCGCATCCCGGCTGGTTCGCGGCGGGGATCGCCGCCGCCGAGCGGGGCGAGTTCGGGCCGGCGGATCTCTCGGAGATGCTCGACGACGCCGTCGACCTCGCGATCCACGACCAGAACAAGGCCGGGATCGACGTGATCACCGATGGCGAGATGCGTCGCGCCGGCTTCTTCACGGCCGAGTTCTACCGCCACCTGACCGGCGTGCGCGCGCTCGCGCCCGATCGACGTCTCGGCGTCGGCGCCCACGACGGGCTGCACCGGTTCGCCGTCGACGAGCCGATCGCGGCGCCCGATGGGCTCGGCGTCGTCGCGGATTACCTTGCCGCGCGCGGCCGGACCGATCGGCCGCTGAAGGCCACGCTGCCCGGTCCGTACACCCTCTCCGGTCGCCTCGCGCATGGGCCGGGCCAGATCTACGCGACGCGGGTCGCCGCCGCAGAGGCGTTCGTGCCGATCGTGGTGGCCGAGGTCCGCGGCCTCGTCGACGCGGGTGCGACGATCATCCAGGTCGACGAGCCGTCGGCCGCGATCCA
>DASUPH010000059.1:0-10977 GCA_036276275.1 Candidatus Limnocylindrales bacterium | reverse complement strand
GCCCGGAGTCCCTCCAGCGCGGTCGTCAGGTACTCGCGGTAGACCTCGAGCCCGATCGGGGAGAAGTACTGGCTGTTCAGGTAGCCGTCGAACGGCGAGCAGCACGACGCCTCGACCCGGGGGACGTAGCCGCCCTCCTCCGGCAGGTCATTCGTCTGGATCAGCACGGGCAGCCCGGCGTCCCTGGCTCGACGGAGGAAGTCCGCCAGGTTCGCGAGGTACGCGGACCGGAGCCCGCCGCCAGGGTCGCCGATGCAGTCCTCGCGGCAGTTCTCGAGCGCGACGCGGACGGCTGTGTAGCCGAGGTTCCGCATCGCAAGGAGGTCCGCCTCGACCCGGCCGCCGTCGTAGTCGGCGAACACCCGATCGACGATCGCGCCCCCGGCGTTCCGGCCGGCGCGGAGGTAGTTGGCGCCGCGGGGCACGAACCGCTCGCCGGTCGTCCGGTCGAAGAACTCGCGACGTCCGTCCGCGGTCCGGATCCCGATGCGATGGGGCCCGATCGGGGCAAGGGACGGCGGCGATGTGGAGACCGGAGCGGCGCTCGCCCCGGCCGATCCGGCGGGCTTCTGCGAGCCGTCGGCCGGCGACGCCGGCGGGAGCGATGGGGCGATCGCCTGGCAGGCCGCGACGAGGACCGCCGTGAGGAGGGGTTTCCGGGCCATCCGAGCCGCCATGTGGTTCCTCCGGCCTGACTCTACATCCGGCGGTTGGCTTGTAGACTCGCCTCATGGCGACTCGCATCGGCGTTCCGGACCCTGGCGTGGCAGCACGGCTGCCGCTCGCCGATCGCGCGCTGGCTGCCCGGGTCCGCGAGGTGCCGCCGTCCGGGATCCGCCGCTTCTTCGACATCCTCGCGACGATGGACGACGTGATCAGCCTCGGCGTTGGGGAGCCGGACTTCGACACCCCGGAAGGGATCGTCGCCGCCGGCGTCCGCTCGCTCCACGCCGGCCGGACCCACTACACGAGCAACTACGGGACGATCGAGCTACGGCGGGCGTTGGCCGCCCATCTCGAGCGCCGCTACGGCGTCGCCTACGACCCAACGACGGAGCTGCTGATCACGGTCGGCGCATCGGAGGCGGTCGACCTCGCCTTGCGGGCAACGTGCGATCCGGGCGACGAGGTGATCCTCCACGAGCCGTCTTACGTCGCATACGAGCCTGCGGTCATCTTCGCCGGCGGCGTCGTCCGCCACGTCGCGACCCGGCTCGAGGACGAATTCGCTCTCGATCCGGCCGCCGTCGAGGCCGCGATCACGCCGCGGACGAAGGCGCTCTTCCTCGGCTACCCGTGCAACCCGACGGGCGCCGTGTTGCCCGACGGCATCCAGGACCAGATCGCGGATATCGCCCGCCGCCACGACCTGCTCGTCTATAGCGACGAGATCTACGACCGCCTCACCTACGGGTCGTACCGCCATCGGGCGTTCAGCGCCCTGCCCGGGATGCGCGACCGGACGATCCTGATGGGCGGCTTCTCGAAGGCCTATGCGATGACGGGCTGGCGGGTCGGCTACCTGGCCGCGCCGGCGGCGATCCTCGAAGGGATCGTGAAGGTCCACCAGTACGGGATCATGTCGGCTCCGACGACCGCGCAGGACGCCGCTCTCGAGGCGCTCGTCGGGGGTGAGGCCGACGTCGAGCGGATGCTGGCCGAGTACGACCGGCGCCGCCGCCTCGTCGTGGACGGGCTCAACACGATCGGACTGCCAACGTTCGAACCGCGTGGCGCCTTCTACGCCTTCCCGGAGGTGACGAGCGCGACCGGCCTCTCGTCCGAGGACTTCGCCCAGGGGCTGCTCCAGGAGGAGCGCGTCGCCGTGATCCCGGGATCGGCGTTCGGGCCGTCCGGCGAGGGCCATGTCCGGGCCTGCTACGCGACGTCCTACGAGCAGCTCGAGGACGCGCTCGGGCGCATCGGCCGGTTCGTCGATCGGCACCACGCCGCGGTGACGACATGACGCGGACGGCGATCCGCGTGGTCGTGATCCTCTCGGTGGGCGTGTTCGTGGCGGGGCTGGCGATCATGCTCGTCGGCGCCCAGCTCACAGGCGACTGGTATGCGCTCCAGCTGCCGTGGAGCGACATCGGGATGATCCTGATCACGGCCGGGCTCGCCGGATCCGCGATCTTCGTGGCGCTCGAGGACGTGATCGAGCCCATCGGTCGCTGGCGCCTGCTGGCGATCCCCGGCATCACGATCGGCGCCTGGTTCTGGTTCATCCTCCTGGTGTTCGGTCTCGCCTCGACGGGCCGGGGCGCCCCCACGCAGTCCCCGGTGTTCACCGTGCTCTATTCCGCCCCGCAGTACATCGCGATCCTCGCGATCGCCGTCGCGGCGTCGGCGCTGCCGCTCCTCATCGTTCGACCGTGGGGGAGGACGGCGCGGTGACCGCGATCGTGCTCGACTCGATCGGCCGCGTCGTCGCCCGACCCCGAGGCTGAACCGTCGTGCAATCGATCGAGATCGAAGAGTGCCTCCGAGAGGTCGGAGCGGAGCTTGCCGTTCGCGGCCTGGTCGGAGAGATCGTCGTTGTGGGAGGCGCGTACATGACGCTGGTCCTCCGGAGTCGAGAGGCGACCGCGGATGTGGACGCCTACCTTGCCCCCGAGCACGCGACGGCGATTCGCGAGGCGGCGCGCGTCGTTGCGGCTCGGCATGATCTTCCCGATGATTGGCTCAACGACGCGGTCAAGGGCTTCTTCGCCAGCTCGCCCGAGGTCGTTCTTTGGGCGGAGTATCCGGGTCTCCGCGTCCAGACGGTGACGGCCGGCTACATGCTTGCCATGAAGGCGATGGCGGGCAGGCCCCAGGACATCGCCGATCTGCGAGTGCTGATCCAACACCTCGGAATTGGCTCGTCGGCTGCCGCAATGGAGATCGTCGAACGACACGTCCCCAGGCGATTGCTTACCGTGCGAACGCAGCTGCTCATCGACAGCCTGTTCGAGGAGGTCGACCCATGACCGCCCAGTCCGCGGCGGCGACGATCGCCCGGATCGAGTCCGGCACGGACGGCTGGGTCGCAATCGGCGACTTCGTCGATTCGTGGGATCGCGCGACCGGCGCAGAGCGGGCAGACCTCGTTGCCCGCGCGCCTCGTCACGGAGACGGTACACGTCGCTGGTTCGCGCTCGTTGCGGCCGCTGTGGACCATCTCGCCAGGACGACCGAGGCCGACATGGAGGTGCCACCATGGGTGGTGTCGAGCGCTACGGTTCTCGCCGAGCCGTGGTTCCTGTTGCCGGGCACCGCGCTGCGAATGCACCAGCTCGTTGATACGCCTGCCGCCTTCAAGGCTCGCAACATCTTCGGCGGCGATCGGATCCTGTCGCGTGTCTGATCGCACAGCGATCCGAGATCGCGTTCCTGCCCTCGAGCGCTACGAGGCGGTGATCGGGATCGAGGTCCACTGCCAGCTCAAGACCGCCTCCAAGATGTTCTGCGGCTGCTCGACCGACTACGCCGACGCGCCCCCGAACACCCACGTCTGTCCGGTCTGTCTCGGCCTGCCCGGAACGCTGCCGACGATCAACCGGAAGGCCGTCGAGCATGTCCTCGCGACGGGCGTCGCGATCGGCGCCGAGACACCGGAGGCGACCCGCTGGGACCGCAAGAACTACTTCTACCCGGATCTCCCGAAGGGCTACCAGATCAGCCAGTACGACCTGCCGCTCGCCGCCCACGGCAGGCTCGCGTTCCAGACGTCGGAGGGCGAGGTGACGATCGGGATCACCCGAGCCCACCTCGAGGAGGACACGGCCAAGCTGACCCACGCGACGGACGCCGCCGGCCGGCGAGTCAGCCTCGTCGACTTCAACCGCTCCGGGGCGCCGCTGATGGAGATCGTCACCGACCCCGACGTCCGGTCCGCCGAGCAGGCCCGCCGTTACGCCGAGGAGCTCCAGGCGCTGCTCCGGGCGATCGGGGCGAGCGATGCCGACATGGAGCGCGGCCAGATGCGCGTCGAGGCCAACGTCTCGCTCCGACCGCGCGGAACCGAGCCGTTCGGCATCCGGGTCGAGGTCAAGAACATGAACTCGTTCCGCTCGGTGGAGCGGGCGATCGAGTTCGAGATCGAGCGCCAGGCGGCGGCCCTCAACGCCGGCGAGACGCTGACCCAGGACACCCGCGGCTGGAACGAGGACCGCGGCACGACGTACGTCATGCGATCCAAGGAGGACAGCCACGACTATCGCTACTTCCCGGAGCCCGATCTGCCGCCGCTCCGGGTCGACGCGAGCTGGCTGGCCGCGATCCGGGCCGCCCTGCCCGAGCTGCCGGCGGCACGCAGGGCGCGGTACGAGCGGGACCTCGGGTTGTCGGCGTACGACGCGGCGGTCATCGTCGGCGAACCGCGTGCGGCCGAGCTGTTCGAGGCGACCCGGGCCGCGGGACCGGACGCCGACGGCAAGGCGATCGCGAACTGGGTCACGGGCGCCTGGCTCGGCCTTCTGCGGACCGACCCGGATGCCGCGGCCCGCGTCGACGCGGCCGAGCTGGCGGACCTCGTCGGCCGGATCTCCGCCGGCGACCTTTCGGGGACCAACGCCAAGGAGGTCTTCGCGGCCCATGCGGCGGATGGCTCGTCGGTTGCATCGATCGTCGATCGCCTCGGCTTCCGCCAGATCTCGGACACGACAGCCCTCGCGGTCGTCGTCGACGAAGTGATCGCGACCAACCCGAAGGCCGTCGATGACTACCGCGCGGGCAAGCCGGTCCTCGGATTCTTCGTCGGCCAGGTGATGAAGGCGACCCGCGGCCAGGCCAACGCGGCGCTGGTCCAGGAGGCCGTTCGGGCGCGTCTCGAAGGAGGATCCGGCTCGTGACCCTGGTGAATGTCGCTCTCTGGCTGGCGGGCGTCGCCCTGATCGCGGTCGGCTACAACCGGGCGAAGGGCCCGTGGGCCCGCTATCAGCACCTCAAGGAGCAGGACGCCAACGTCGCCCGATACAGCGCGTGGCGGGGCGGCGGCGTCCACGACGATTCCACGACAGGCGCCTCGGTGGCGATGGCGATCCTGCGGCGTCAGGCGCAGACCGGGGCCGGGATCGCGATCGCCGGATTCGTGCTCGTCTTCCTCGGCTTCCTGATCAAGTAGGCGGCGGGCGGCGAGCCCCGGGGGCGACGGCCGTCAGACCCGCTCCAGGCGACAGGTCTGGGCGTCGATCACCGTGTACCGCACCCGGACGTCGCTGCCGGGCGGGACCGACAGGGCGAGGCGACAGCGGGATTGCGGCGGGCCCTCGTCCCGTGTGCACCCAACACCCGCTGGGGCCGGAGCTGCCGGGCACATGATCACGTCGCTCAGCGCCACCTGCCAGGTCTCCAGCCAGTAGTCGCCTGACGCGACCGCGATCGGCGCGGGCGGTTCTTCGAGCTCGAAGGCGTGGACCGGCTGGCCGCCCGGTGTCGTCAACTGGGCCCGCCGGCTCACGCCCCCGAAGACGATCGGGCCATTCGGACCCGTTACGACCTCGACCGTCAGCCGGCCCGCCGGCGGCTCGATCACGACGCTCCCGCACGCCCCGATGACCCCCGCGACGAGCACCGCGAGGACGACCGGCACGAGGAGTGCGCGCATTCGAGCCATCGCCGTTCGGACGCCGCGGCGAGCCCTCCGGTTGCGGCTCAGCGGCCGCGCAATCGGCGGACCTCGATCGCGGTGCAGCGGTCCATCACGACGGCCAGGCCAGCATCGGCCGCGATCCGCGCCGCGTCCCAGTTGACGACGCCGAGCTGGAGCCAGAGACAGCGCGCCCCGATCTCGACCGCCTCGCGGGCGTGCGGCACGCAGAGCTCCGAGCGGCGGAAGACGTCGACGATGTCGAACGGACCGGTCGCCTCCGACGCCTCGCGGAGGGTCTGGAAGGCCGGGACGCCGAACACCGACCGCTCGGATGGGTTGACCGGGACGCAGTCATAGCCCTGGTGGACGAGATAGCGGAAGACGCCGAACGACGGCCGGGCCTCGTTCGACGACGCCCCGACGACGGCGATCCGGCGGGCCGACCGCAGCAGCTCCGCGATCTGGTCGCCGTCGAGGACCGCGACCGACCCTCGACCCTCCTCGAGATCGAGGTAGGCGATCGTCCGGGCCCGCCGAGCGGCCCGGTCTGCCGTACGAGCGGCGGCCCGCTCCGCCTCGTCGATCGGGTCCGCCGTCAGTGGGCTCCTTCCTTCTCGTACGGCCGCCCGACGCTTGCCGGCGGGATGCTCCGGCCGACGACGCCGGCGAGGATCACGATCGTCACGACGTACGGCAGAGCCGAGAAGAACTGGGGTGGGATCGCCGAGAGGATGTCGCCGAGCTGACCGGTCGGCGGGAGCGTCCGGATCGCCGTCCCGAGGGAGCCGGCGTAAGCGAACAGGAGGGCCGCCCCGAAGGCGCCGAGGGGATGCCAGCGCCCGAAGATCAATGCCGCCAGGGCGATGAACCCGCGACCGTTCGTCATGCCCGTCTGGAACGAGTTCCCGAAGTCGAGGGTGAACCAGGCGCCGGCGAGACCAGCGAAGAGCCCGCCCAGGATCACGTTGCGGTAGCGGGTCGCGATGACGTTGATCCCGACGGTTTCGGCGGCCCGCGGGTGCTCTCCGACGGCCCGCGTCCGGAGGCCCCAGCGCGTCCGGAACAGGAGGATCTGGAGCACGATCGCGAGAACGATCGCGAGCATCGTGACCGGCCCCTGGGCGAGGAACATCCGGAACAGCCAACCGACGAGAGGCAGGTCGGTGATGACGTGCGGTGGCACGAAGGGCTCGAACTTGCCGGCGGTGGGCGGCGAATTCTTGCTCAGGAGCAGGTTGAGGTAGCCCGTGATCCCGACGGCCACGATGTTGATGATCGTGCCGCTGATGATCTGGTCGGCCCGGACGGTGATCGAGAGCCAGGCATGGATGGCCGACAGGACGACGCCCGTCAGGATCGCGGCGACCAGCCCGATCAGCAACGGCGGCGTGACGCCGAAGAACTCGCCGGGCTCGCTCTTGCCCATGGACTGGAACGCGACCGACGCGGCGAACCATCCGGCGAACGCGCTCGCCAGCATCATCCCCTCGATGCCGATGTTGACGACACCGGACCGCTCGTTCATCACGCCGCACAGGGCGCCGAGGGCGAGGGGTGCAGCGAGGGCGAGGATGATCGGACCGTTCTGGACGACGACGGAGCCGAGATAGCCGAGCAGCTGGATGACGACCCCGATCACAGGGATGTCGAACAGGCCTTCCATCTAGGTCACCGACGTCTGGCCGCCGTACGAGCGGCTGACGGTCGCGAGCTCATCGACGCCGCCGTCCACGCGCCGGAGGCGGAAGACCCAGCGGACGATCAAGTCGGCCGACAGGAAGAACAGCATCACGCCCTGGAGGATGTCGACCATCTCGACCGGGATTCCGGCCTTGATCTGCATCGACGCGGCGCCGGCCCGGAGCGCCCCGAGGAGGAGCGCTCCGAAGAGGATCCCGATCGGGTTGGCTCGGCCGATGAGGGCCACCGTGATGGCGTCGAAGCCGATGTTCGTCGCGTAGGCGGCCGGCATGTAGCCCGCCACGCCGAGAATCTCGATCGTGCCGGCCAGACCGGCCAGGCCGCCGCCGACGGTCAGGGCTCCGATGGTCAGCAGCCGCGGCCGCATCCCGGCATAGCGGGCCGCGTCGGGATTCGCCCCGACCGTCCGCACCTCGAATCCGATCGTGCTCCGGTTCAGCACCCACCAGGCGATCGGGATCGTGATCAGGGCGAGCACCACGCCGGCGTGGAGCTGATGGCCGGCCGTGCCGATCAGGTCGGGCAGCTTCGCATTGCCGACGTCCGCCGAGCGGGCGAAGGATGCGCCCGGGGCGAGGAGCGGCCCCGTGATGGCCCACGCGATCACGTAGATCGCGACGTAATTGAGCATGATCGTCGTCACGACCTCGTGGGCGCCGGTGAATGCCTTCAGGGCGCCCGGGATGAAGCCGTAGAGCATCCCGGCAAGGAGACCGGCAACGAGAGAGCCGACGATCGCGATCGGCGCCGGCTGGCTGGCGAGGGCCCCAGCGGCCGCGGCCGCAGCGAGGGCGCCGATCAGCGTCTGGCCCTGGGCACCGATGTTGAACAGCCCGGCCTTGAAGCACAGCCCGACCGACAACCCGCCCAGGATCAGCGGAGTCGCGTTGACGAGCGTGTCGATCCAGCCGTTCGGCGACAGGAGCGACCCGGAGACGAGCGCCCCGTACGCATCCAGCGGCAGGGCCACGTCGAGATGGCCCTCGACCAGCGGGCTGGAGAGCACGATGAACACGGCGCCCGTGATCAGGGCGAGGACGAGCGCGGCGGCCGGCAGCACCAGCTGGGCGCCGATCCGTCGGATCATGCCGTCACGCTCGCTTCCTCGCTGGTCTGGGGTGCCTCGGCCTTTCCGCCGGTCGCCATCAGCAGGCCGACGTTCTCCTTGTCGGCCGTGGGGCCGTCGAGCGTGGCCACGATGCGACCGCGATACATCACGCCGATCCGGTCCGACAGCTCGAGGACCTCGTCGAGCTCGGCCGAGACGAGCAGGACCGCGGTTCCCGCGTCGCGCTTGGCGATCGTCTGACGGTGGATGAACTCGATGCTGCCGACGTCGAGGCCGCGGGTGGGCTGGTCCAGCACGAGGAGACGGAGCTCGCGATCGAACTCGCGGGCAACGATCAGCTTCTGCTGGTTGCCACCCGACAGCGTCCCGGCCGTGACGTTCGGTGACGGTGTCCGGATGTCGAACTGCTCGATCGCCTCCTTGGCCCGCTCGCGGATCGCCCGGTCGTTACGAACCAGGCCCTTCGCGTACGGGGCGTTGTAGTAGTCGGTCAGGACGAGGTTGTCGGTCAGCGGGTAGGACAGCACCAGCCCGAACCGCTGACGATCGGCCGGGACGAAGGAGACGCCGCGCTCGTGCATCGCCCGGATGCCCTCCGCGGTCACGTCGGTGGCGTCGAGGCGGACCGTCCCGGCGGCCGCCCGGCGGAGACCCGTCAGCGCCTCGACGAGCTCGTCCTGGCCGTTGCCGGCGACCCCGGCAATCCCGAAGATCTCACCGGCCCTGACCTCGAACGAGACCTCGTGGACGACCTCGCGGCCCCGGTCGTTCTTGACCGAGAGGTTCTCCACCGACAGGATCGGGGCGCCCGGATGGCTCTCGCCGCGGTCGACGACCAGGTCGACGTCCCGACCGACCATCAGCTGGGCGAGGTCCTCCTCGTTCGTCTCCGAGGGGATCCGGGTGCCGACGACCTTGCCGCGCCGGATGACCGTGATCCGGTCGGCGATCTCGAGCACCTCGTACAGCTTGTGGCTGATGAAGACGATGCTGTGGCCCTCCTCGGCGAGACGGCGCAGGACGGCGAAGATCTCCTTCGTCTCCTGTGGGGTCAGGACCGCGGTCGGCTCGTCCAGGACGAGGACGCGAGCATCGCGGAAGAGCGCCTTGAGGATCTCGACCCGCTGCTGCCATCCGACGGACAGCCGGCCCACCTTCTCGTCCGGGTCGATCTCGAAGCCGAAGCGCGTCCCGAGCTCCCGGATCCGCTTGCTGGCCTCCGCACGATCGAGGAACCCGCGCTTGGTCAGCTCGTCGCCGAGCTGGATGTTCTCGGCGACCGTGAGGACCGGAACCAGCATGAAGTGCTGGTGGACCATGCTGATCCCGCGGTCGATCGCGTCGGACGGGCCGTTGATCGTCACGGCCTTGCCGTCGAGCAGGATCTCGCCCGCGTCGGGCGTGGCCAGCCCGTAGAGGATGTTCATGAGGGTCGACTTGCCGGCGCCGTTCTCGCCGAGGAGGGCATGGATCTCGCCGGGCCGGACATCGAGATCGATCCCGTCGTTCGCGAGGACGCCGGGGTACCGCTTCGTGATGCCGCGCATCTCGAGGGCGGGCGGTCGCTGGGTCGCCGGGGGAACGGTGGTCGCGGCGTCAGTCACGCTCGTGGACTCTCCCGGATGCTGCGAGCGGGCAGTGTCCGAAGACACTGCCCGCTCGGGGTCTGCCGCAGTTGGAAGCCTGCTTCCTCGCTGTTACTTCTTGGTGTCGCAGGATCCGAACGGCGTCTCTTCACAGGCCTTGAGCGTCCCGGCCTTGAGGTCGGCAACGGCCTTGTCGAGCTTCGCCTGGATGTCCGGAGTGATCAGGGCCTGGGAGTCGTGGAACGACGATAGGCCGACATCTTCAGTGGTCAGGTCGAGGACGAGCTTGCCGCCCTTGTCCGTCTTGCCGGCGATCCGCTGGATCGCATCCGAGACGTTCTTCTTGAGCTTCTTCTCGGCGCTCACGACCGTGCACTTGGCGGTCGCGGGGACCGACACGAACTGGTCGACGTCGACGCCGATCGCCATGATGCCCTTGTCACAGGCGGCCTGGAGGACGCCGTTGCCGGTCGCGCCGGCGACCTGGAACATCACGTCGACATCCGGGAACTGGGTCAGCATCTGGGTCGCGAAGGCCTGCCCACCGGGCGGGTCACCGAACGCCGCCTTGTCAGGCGCCGCCGAGACGTAGGCGATCTCGATCTTCGTGTTCGGGTCGACCGACTTCGCGCCGTTGCGGTAGCCGAGGATGTAGTTCGGGACGGCGGGCACCGCGTTCGTGCCACCGATGGCCGCGATGTGGTGGGACTTGCTCAGGGATGCCGCAACGATCCCGGCGAGATAGCCGGGCTGCTGCTCCTTCCAGTTGATGCCCTGGAGGTTCGGCAGGAGCGCCGACGGGTCGCCCTCGCACTTGAAGGCCCCGTCCGCCACCGCGTCCTTGGTGATGCAGACGCCCTGGTCGATCCCGATGAACTTGATCGTCGGGTTCGCCTTGGCCGCCTTGATCGTGTCCGCGCCCGCCGCTTCCGGGCCCGCCGCGTCCGCATCGGCCGCCGCACCCGCGTCGCAGGCCGCCACGTCGAACCTGAAGATCGGCGTCGTCACCGACATCGGGACGCTGAACGACAAGAACTACAACGAAT
>DASUPH010000058.1:0-3636 GCA_036276275.1 Candidatus Limnocylindrales bacterium | reverse complement strand
GGGTTCAACACGAGGATCACCGAGACGGCCCGCCGGGCAGCCGACGTCGAGGGTGTCGACGTCCGGTTGTACGACATCATCTACAAGCTGTCGGACGACATCTCGGCCGCGCTCCAGGGTCTCCTCGAACCGGAGATCGTCGAGGTCGTCGAGGGTCGGGCCGAGGTTCGCCAGATCTTCCGCGTCGGCAAGAGCACGGTCATCGCCGGTGCGTTCGTCACCGACGGCCGGATCGTCCGGGCCAGCGCTCGCGTCTGGCGCAACGGCAAGGTCGTCGCGACCGACCGGATCGAGTCGCTCCGGCGCTTCCGGGACGATGTCCGCGAAGTCGCCGCGAACTACGAATGCGGCATCGGGTTGGCCAACTTCCACGACCTGGAGGAAGGCGACATCATCGAATGCTTCACGTCGCAGACCGTGTCCCGGGTTCTCGCCAGCTAAGCAGAGCGGGGACTCGCCAATGACGGCCCGCACGACGCGCATCGATGAGCTTCTCCGACAGGAGATGGGATCCATCCTGTCGCGGGATGTCGAGGATCCGCGGATCGGGTTTGCCACGATCATCTCGATCGAGACGACCCCGGACCTCCGCCACGCCAAGGTGCTCGTGAGCGTGATCGGCCAGCCCGACGAGCGGCGGACGACGCTGAACGCGATGGGCAGGGCGATGCCGTTCGTGCGGCACGAGCTGGGCAAGCGGCTGCGCCTCAAGCGGATTCCCGAATTCCATCTCGAGCTCGACGAGACGCTCGAGCGGGGCACCCGGGTCCTCCATCTGCTCGACGAGATCGGGGCGGGCCGGGCGCCCGAAGACGAGGCGCCAACCGGCGAGACACTCCCGACCCCCACCCCGGTGATGCCGGCGGAGCCCGCGCTCACCGAGGGCTTCGGCGGCGCGGCCGCCGATCTCGCAAGCGCCGCGGCCCGCGACGCAGCCGCGCGCTCGGCGGGTCAGCCGCGTCGGACCTTCCGGCCGGGTTCCAGGACCAAGCGGACGGTACCGGGCAAGCACCGCCGATGATCGATCTCGGGCCGTGGCTCGACATCGTCCCGGCGGCGGTCGTCGACCGGTTGCGCAGCGCCCGCAACGTGCTCGCCGTCGGCCATGAGAACCCCGACGCCGACACGCTCGGCGCTTCCCTCGCGGTCTGCCGTCTGGTGGAGCGAGCCGGCGGTCGGGCGACTGCGGTCTTCGCCGATCCCGTCCCGCCGCTGTACGACTTCCTGCCGGACGTCGATCGGGCCCGAACGGACCCCGAGCCCAACGCCGCATACGACCTGCTCGTCGTCTCCGACTGCGGAACGCTCGATCGGATCGGGGCGGTGCGGGCTCGTCACCCGGAGCTGTTCGATGGGCTGCCCCGCCTCGTGATCGACCACCACGCCTCGAACGACGCGGCGGGGGAGCATGACTGGATCGAGCCCAACGCCGCCGCGACGTGCGAGATGGTGGCCCTCCTCGCGGCCTGTCTTGGCGTCCCGCTCGCCGAAGGCGACGGCGCCCTTGCCAGCCAGCTGATGGCCGGCATCGTGATGGACACCGCGACCTTCGCCCACCCGAACGCGACGCCCCGGACCCTGGCGGTCTCGGCCGCTCTCGTCGAGGCCGGCGCGCAGCTGTCGGACATCTCGCGGCGGCTCTACCGGTCCAAGCCCGTCGAACAGCTCCGCCTCTTCGGACGCATCCTCGACCGGGTCGCGAGCACCCCCGGCGGCCGGATCGTCCATTCGACGCTCCTCGACGCCGATCTCGGCGAGACCGGCGCGATCGCGCCGCACTCCGAGGGGATCATCGACCTGCTCGCCCAGGCCGAGGCCGCCGACGTCGCGATCCTCTTCAAGGAGGCGGGGCAGGGGACCCGAATCAGCGTCCGGACCAAGCCTGGCGGCGTCGACGCCACCGTCCTGACCGGTGTGTTCGGTGGCGGCGGCCACGCGCGGGCCGCCGGCGCGACGGTGCCGCTCCCCGTCGATGCGGCACGGACCGCCGTCCTGGCCGAGGCCGAGCGGCTCGTCGCCGCCCTGGCCGGCTGACCCGTTCCGAGAGCTCGAGGCGTGGACGGGATCCTCGTCGTCGCCAAGCCGGTCGGTCCGACGTCGCATGACGTCGTCGGGCTGATCCGGCGGCTGAGCGGCACGAAGCGGGTGGGCCATGGCGGCACGCTCGACCCGTTCGCCAGCGGCGTCCTGCCGATCTTTCTCGGAAAGGCAACCCGGCTGGTCGAGTACCACCTCGGCGATCGGAAGCGCTATCGAGCGACGATCTGCTTCGGGGCGTCCTCGACGACCGACGATCTCGAAGGCGAGCTCACGCCGTCGGCCGGGCCGCCGCCGTCGCGAGAGGCCTTCGACGCCGCGCTCGAGGCGTTTCGCGGGCCCATCCGGCAGCGCCCGCCCGACTACAGCGCGATCAAGGTCGCCGGCCGGCGGGCGTACGCGATGGCCCGGGCCGGCCAACCGGTCGAGCTTGCGTTGCGGGACGTCACGATCCACGCGATCGACGTCGTGTCGTGGGACGGTACCGACGCGCAGCGTCCCGTCGGGGTCGTGGACGTCGAATGCTCCGCGGGTACGTACGTCCGCTCGCTCGCCCGCGATCTCGGCGCGGCGGTGGGCTCGGCGGCCTATCTCGGCGCGCTGATCCGAACGGCGAGCGGCCCCTTCGAGCTCGCCGCGGCGATCGAGGTCGAGACGATCCGCGCGGCCGCCGCGGACGACCCGGCTGCCGTCGAGCGGCTCCTGCTCCCCCTCGACGCGGGTCTGGATTCGTTCCCGCGTCTGACCGTCGACGCGACCGCGATCGGTGCCATCAGCCGGGGCCAGGCCGCTGCGCTGCCTGGCGGCTCGGAAGCGCCGCCGGAGGGGCCGATCCTCATCGTCGACGACACGGGCCGCCTCATCGCCGTTGCGACGCTGAAGGACGGTCGCCTCGCCCCGGACAAGGTCCTCGTCGACATGAGCGCGGCCGCGGCGATCCCGGGGTCCCGCTGAGCACGATGGAGACGGTCGTCGGGCGTGGTGGACTCCGCTCCGAGCACGGACCGGCCTTTGTCGTCGTCGGCGTGTTCGATGGGATCCATCGCGGCCACGCGTATCTCCTCGAGCAGCTCGTTCGCGTCGCCCGCGAGCACGGCGCTCGGCCGATGGTCGTCACCTTCGATGCTCACCCGGACGCCGTCCTCACCGGCCACGCGCCGCCTCTTCTCATGGACCCCAACGAACGCCTGGAGCGGCTGGCCGCGGCCGGGATCGAGACCGTCGTCATCGAGCACTTCGACGACGCACTCCGCCTGACGACGTACGACGACTTCGTTCGAGGCATCGCGTCCCGCTGCTGGCTGGCAGGGATCCTGATGACGCCGGATGCCGCGTTCGGCCACGAGCGCGCCGGCACACCAGCGACCTTGGCTGCGCTGGGGGATCGTGAGGGCTTCGACGTCGTCGTCGTGCCGCCATTCGCGCTCGATGGCCGCGACGTCCGTTCGTCGCAGATCCGGGCCGCGATCTCGGCCGGGAGCCTGGCGGACGCGGAGCGCCTGCTGGGCCGGCCGTATGCCGTCGTGGGCGACGCGGACGAGAGTCGGAGCGTGGCGTTCCCGATGCCGGTGGCTCTGCCGCCACCGGGCGACTATCCCT
>DASUPH010000057.1:0-6168 GCA_036276275.1 Candidatus Limnocylindrales bacterium | reverse complement strand
CTGACGATCGCGACCGACGATGCCGACGAGGCCTTCTGGGCGATCGTCCACAGCCACGTTCGGTCGCCCGCCTATCCAAGCCCGACGGACGTCATGCTCGCCTTCTACCCGGATCCGCTCTACCTCCTCGTCTCGCTCGCGGCCCCGGAACCGGCCCTCGGGGCGTTCCGGATCGTCGACGGCACGATCCATCCGGTCGAGCTCCTGGTGGCCGCGCCCGAGTGAAACGGACCGATCCGACGCGGATCGTGGCGGCCGGCTACGACACGATGGCCGAGCGCTATCTCGCCTGGAGCGCGTTGCGGCCGTCACCGGCGCGGCTGCGCTACCTCGCCCTCGCGGACGAGCTGATCCCCCAGACCGCCGACGTCCTCGAGCTCGGCTGTGGCGCCGGCCTGCCGATGACCGCGAACCTCGCCATCGGACGGCGCCTGACCGGCGTCGACATCTCGGCCGTCCAGATCGGTCTCGCCCGCGTCAACGTCCCATCGGCGACATTCCTCGTGGCCGACCTGTCAACCCTCGATCTGCCGCCCGCGAGCTTCGATGCGGTCGTCGCCTTCTACTCGCTGACCCACGTCCCGCGGGCAGGCCACGCGGGCCTCTTCGGGCGGATCCGATCGTGGCTCCGACCGGGCGGCCTGTTCCTCGCCTCGCTCGGCGTGGAGGACTCTCCGGACGAGGTCGAGACGGACTGGCTCGGCGTGGACATGTTCTTCAGCCACTTCTCGGCGCGGGTGAACCGTCGGCTCGTCTCCGAGGCCGGCCTGGTCATCGAGCGAGCCGAGATCGCCACGGAGCCGGAGGATCGTCACGACGCCCGCTTCCTGTGGGTCGTCGCCCGGGCGCCGGGGACCCGCCCGTGATCCCCTGCCCCTCGTCGTCGCGCTCGTGATCGCCGGCGTCGACGTCCTGGAGACCTCATTCCTGTTGCTCGTGGTCAACGTTCGCGTCAGGGATTGATGGGATATCGCAACCGCCCGTTGACGGCTGCCGGCGACCGGCCTAGGGTCCGGGCCTTCATCGCCTTGGCCCGTGCTGTCGCCCACATCCGGGAGGAATCCGATGACCGGCTCGTCCTCGACCCGACCACGGTCGGTCGTCACCCAGACCATCCTGACGGTCGCCGCAGCGGTCGCGTTCATCGGAGCGGTCGCCCTGGTCGCCGGTCCCCGATCGGCGCCGGGCGTCGACGGACCGGGCGCGAATACCCGCGGCGGGCCGGGCGCCGCGACGGACGTCAACCCCGAGGCCGCGGAGCAGGCGGAGATCGCCGAGGAGCGGGCGGAGGCGTTCGAGGAGGCCGAGCAGCAGGGCAAGGTCGGCCAGGCGCGCCCGACGGGCCCCGCGGCCGCCGCGGCGGCGGTTGGCTGGGCCGGCGAAGTGCCGGTCGACCCGGTCGCCGACGACTGGGAGCCGGCGATCGCCGCCGATCCCAATGCATCGTTCGTCTACAGCCTCGTCACGAGATATGCGGGCAAGCCGTGCTCAGGCAACTGCCCGTCGCCGTGGATGGCCCTCAGCATCAGCAGCAACGGCGGCGCGACCTGGAGCGCCGGGAAGCCCCTTTGCGCGTGCAAGGGGTCCGGCCAGTTCGACCCGATCATCGAGGTCGTCCCGAACACCGGCGCCGTGTACGCGGCGTACATGAACGGATTCAACGTCGTCTTCACGAAGTCGACCGATCACGGCGCGACCTGGTCGGCGCCGGTCAAGACCTACGGCAACGTCTCCTGGAACGACAAGCCGACGCTTGCGGTGAGCGACAACGGCGTCGACGTCTACATCTCGTTCAATGGACCCACCGGGGGCGATCCGTGGATGGCCCAGTCGCACAACTCGGGTGCGACCTGGACCCAGACGAAGCTGGTCGACTCGAGCTTCTATTACTTCGACTTCGATTCCGATGTGGCCAGCGACGGGACGGTGTACTTCGCCGAGGCCGCACTTCTGTACGGCGGCGGCGGCCAGAAGGGCACGACCCCGACCGCGCCCATCGAGGAGCACATCTTCATCTCGCGCGACCGCGGCGCGACGTGGGAGAACCGGATCGTCGCGACGGTCCAGCCAGGCGTGGCCTGTGTCGCCGAAGGTTGCACGCCCGACTTCTATCTTGGTCACGCCGCGGTGTCGGCGGATGCGACCGGAAAGCTCGTCTACCTGTACGACGGGGCGACGACCGCCGGCGGCCTGCAGACAACCGCCGCCAAGCGATCGAGCGATGGCGGCCGGACGTGGAGCGCGGCCGTGACCCTGTCGGCGACCGGCGAGGAGTCGACCGCGCCGGCGATCGAGTCGCGTGGGTCGGGCGACGTCCGGGCCTGGTACTACCAGACCTCGGGCGGCGGTAACGCGGACGCCTGGAACGTCTGGTACCGCACCTCGACGGACGGCGGCGCGACCTGGACGGCTCCCCTCCGCATCTCCGATGCCAACGGCGGCGCCGCCTACAAGACCGCGGCCGGGTTCGGCGAGATCTACGGCGATTACGGCGAGATGGCGATCACGAACACGGGCAAGACGATCGCGATCTGGGGCGAGGGGGCCAGCTACTCGGGCCCCGGCGGCGTCTGGTTCAACCGCCAGCCGTAGTCCTGGGCCCGCCGGCGTTCCTGCGGGGCTCGAGCGCGGCCACCAGCGCCGCGTCGGTCGGCGTCGAGCCGAGGCCGAGACGCGCCCCGATCCGGGCCGCGAGGGGCGGCTCGAGGAACGTCGAAGCGAGCGTCGGCCAGGCCGGCTCCGCGAAGACCTCCGCGGGCGATCCGTCCAGCACGATCCGGCCGTCGCGCATGACGATCACCCGTCCGAACGACTCCGCCACGAAGCGCATGTCGTGGCTGATCGCGATGACCGTTCGGCCGGCCGACGTCAGCCGATCGACGATCGTCCGGATCCGCCCGATCCCCCGTGCGTCCTGGCCCGTCGTGGGCTCGTCGAGAACGACGACCGGCGTGCCCATCGCCAGGATCGATGCGAGTGCCAGCAGCTTCCGGCGCGAGTAGCCGAGGTCGTACGGGTTCGTCTGGGCGTCGCCGTCGAGGCCGGTGGCAGCGAGCGCCTCGTCGATTGACCGCTCCAGGTCGGCACCGGTCCGGCCCAGGTTCCTCGGACCGAATCCGACTTCGTTCCGGACCTTGCCGGCGAAGATCTGGCGGTCGGGGTCCTGGAACGCGAGACCGACCGAGGCCGCCAGCGACGCGACGCGCCGGCCCGCGGCATCGGCGCCATCGACGAGGACCCGTCCCTCGGTCGGCCGGAGGAGGCCATTGAAGTGGCGGACGAGAGTCGTCTTGCCCGATCCGTTCTGGCCGACGATCGCGACTCGTTCGCCCGCCCGGATCGCGAGATCGACGCCGTCGAGGGCGCGAGTCCCCTCCGGATAGACGTGGACCAGGCCCTCGGTCTGGACGACCGCGGGAGTGTCGGTCATCGGGCGATTCCCGGGCCGTCGGCGTCGGCGGCGCTCGAGGCGGCCGCGACCGCGTCGGCGACGACCGCCGGATCGATGCCGCGCTCGGCAAGGGCCCGCCCCAGCCGCGTCCGCGCCGGCGCCTCGACGCCGAGGCCGGCCAGCCGCTCGTCGTCGAAGACGGCGGCCGTCGGGCCGTCGACGACGATCCGGCCGCCGTCGATGACCACGATCCGACTGCACAGGCCGTCGAGCAGGTCCGTCTTGTGCTCCGCGATCAGGAGCGACGTCCCGGTTTCGGCGAGCGATCGGAGAGCCTCGCCGACGAGCCGGGTGCCGGCCGGATCGAGCTGGGCGGTCGGCTCGTCGAGGATGATGTGGCGCGGCCGCATCGCGAGGAGCGACGCGATCGCGACGAGCTGCGCCTGACCGCCGGACAGCCGGAGCGGGTCGCGCGTGACGAGGTGGTCCAGCCGGAGTCGGGCGAGCGCCTCCCGGGTTCGGGCCACGGTCTCCGCGACGGACAGGCCGAGGTTCATCGGTCCGAGCGCGATCTCCTCGTACACGGTCGCGGCGATCCCCGACCGCTGGGTGTTCGGGTTCTGGAAGCCGACGACCACCCGCTCGGCGAGCTCGTGGGTCTTCAGGCCGGCGGCCGGCGTCCCGTCGAGGGTCAGGCTGCCGGTCAGGTCGCCACCGATCGAGGTGGGGGCCAGACCGGAGGCGACGAGGCAGAGGGTCGACTTGCCGGCCTCGTTCGGACCGACCAGCCCGACGATCTCGCCGTCGTCGAGCCGCAGGTCGATCTCGTGGAGGACCGCCTTCGCGTAGCCGGCATAGCGGTAGGTCGCGCCCGTCAGCTGCAGCATCGGTCAGGGCAGCCGAGGAAACGTGCCGGTGAGCCGCATGGCGATCGCCGCGAGCAGGGCGACGAGCATCAGTGCCCGTGCCGCGAACTGGGCGCCGCTGTCCGCGATCCGCCACAGGAGCGCTCGCCGGCCCGGCCGGCCGAACGCCCGGACCTCGAGGGCGAGGCTGCGCTCCTCGACCTCGGTCAGCGAGGAGAGGATGACCGGCCCGACGAGCGGCAGGACGCCGCGCAGGCGGGCGCGCACGCTGCCCTCCGTGTCGAGGCCGCGGGCGCGCTGGGCGCTGGCGATGACGCTTGCTCGCTCGACCATCGCCGGAACGGCCTCGAGCGTCGCCAGGGCGACAAAGGCGAATCGCGGCGACAGCCCGCGCCGCTCGAGATCGAGAACGAAGCTGCGGGATTCCGTGGTGAGCCCGAACAGGCCGATCGCGGTCGAGATTGCGAGCAGGCGAACCAGGGTCTGGCCGGCGAAGTCGACCCCTTCGAGGGTCGCATCGAACGGTCCGACCGTGAACAGGACCGTCGTGCCGGCCCGCGTGAAGACACTCACCAGGACGACCGAGATGGCGATCGGCAGGGTCAGCAGCAGCGAGATGCGAACGAGGCGGCCGGCAACTCCCGCGATGACGGCGGCCGGCAGCACGGCCAGGCCGATGATCGCCAGCGGGCCGAGGTATCCACCGATGACGAAGGCGCCGAGCGATTCGACGGTGGCGGCGACCGCCTTCGTCATCGGGTTGAGACGGTGGTAGGCCGATGGCGCCGGCGGCGCGAGTCCGGCCACGAAGGCGGCGTCGGCGGCTGAAAGGGCCGCGGCGTCGCCGAAGCCCGTGGTCGCCGGGTCGATGGGCTCAGGCCTCCGAGAGGCCAACCGCCTGCTCGCCCTGCGGGAAGCGGGCGACGAACCGGCGGCTCAACGCTCCCAGGATCGCGAAGACGACGAAGAACGTGAGGGTCTTGTCGATGGGATCCTGGAGGAGGCCCTGTTTGAGCACCGACGTGCCGAGGTCGTCGCCGGCCTTCTGGAACGCGGCGACGAGGAGGTCGGCTCCGCCGCCCGTGACGCCGCCGAACACGATCGCGGAGATCGGAGCCGAGATGATCGCGGAGATGATCCCGCAGACGAGGCCGGCCACGAAGATGTAGGCGGCCCCGAGGTCACGCTTGACGAAGAGCAGTGCGATGAGTCCCACGACCGCACCGATGAGGAGCAATGCGACCCCCCATCCCAGGATCACGAAGAGGGGGTTGGGCGCGGGCGCGCCCTCCACCGGCGGGGCGAAGAACGTGATCGCGCCCTTGCCGTAGAAGGGAATGAAGCCGTACACGGCGATGACTGCGACGATGGCGACGACCACGACGGCGCCGATTGCCAGCCGGTCGTTGGAGGTGTTCGGGCGGCTCCGGAAGAAGCCGAGACGGCCAAAGATCCCGGCAAGCAGCCCGATCTCGACTGCGACGATGAAGAAGGGCGCCGCGAAGTCGGAGTGGAACGGTGCCGGCAGGACGTAGGTCCAGATCAGATTGGCAAGGCCCCCGGTCAGGGCGCCGGCGATCGGGCCGGCGAGGACGCCGACGAGGATCGTCCCGATCGAGTCGAGGTAGATCGGCACCTTGAGGGCCGCCGCCACCGTCTGGCCGAGGATGATGTTGATCGCGATCGCGATCGGGATGAGGACGATCGTCCGCGTGTCGAACTGCGACGTGATCGAGTCGAGCCGACTGGTCTGAGCGTATTCCGTGGCGGCGTAGGCGACGAACCCGGCCAGCAGGGCCACCCCGAGGAGGACGATGATCGTGTTCTGGGCCGTGATGAGCCCGGTGTTCGGGTCGGTGCTCGGGTCGAGCGTGCCCGTCACGTTGAGGCCGATCACCAGGACCACGAAGA
>DASUPH010000056.1:0-5783 GCA_036276275.1 Candidatus Limnocylindrales bacterium | reverse complement strand
GCCGCGGCCGACATCCGAGGACGCGAGGTGACAGCCCACTCACCGTGAACGACATCGCCGCGGCCCAGCCTGGATCGCCCACGACGGCAAACACCCGCCCAGTGCTCTACCTGGCTTGGGCGATCGTGTTGCTCTTGACCGTCCCCGAGATCGTCCTACGCGCCTTCATGCGCGTCGATACGTCGTGGATGCTCCTCGCCCGGATCGGTCTGCTTGCCGTGTCGTGTGCGCTGACGTTCGTCTGGCCGCTCGTCCGCCCGCTGCGCGGAATGCTCGTGGTCTTCCTCGTCATCTACGTGGTCGAAGCCTGGCTGTTCCTGACCGCCATCCCCCAGAGTCAGATCTATCACGACGTCGTCGGCGGCGACCCGAACGTCGCGTTCTTCGGCGAGCGTCTCATGCGGATCGCGGCCGTTCTCGTGATGCTCGCTGTCGTCCTCCGCATGGGGTTCAGGCGCCGCGACCTGTTCCTGGCGGTCGGCGACCTCAGGGCCACGGCTGAGCCGACGCGGCTGAAGATCCCCCACCGGCCCGAGCCCTGGACGACGTTCGGGCGGACCTACGCGATCATCTCCGTCGGCCTGCTGCTGTTCTTCCTGATCCCGGCCCTGAAGCCGTCGCTCGCTGGCTTCTCCGTCGGGCTGCTCCTCTTCGCCGCTGTCTGCGCCGCGATGAACTCCTTCGCCGAGGAATTCCTCTACCGGTCGGCCCTGATCCCGCAAGTCCTGCCTCTGTTCGGCAAGGGCGCGACCCTCATGCTGGTACCCGCCTGGTTCGGACTGGCCCACTACTTCGGGGTGCCGAACGGGTTCACGGGCGTCCTCCTGGCGGGTATCGGAGGGTGGTTCTTCGCGAAGAGCATGATCGAGACGCGGGGGATCGCCTGGGCGTGGTTCCTCCATTTCCTGGCGGACTTCACGGTCTACCTGCTGCTGTTGCTCTCGGGCGGCCTGTAGGCCCGGGGAGTGCGGCCCGGCGCCCGGAATCGTTCACCACAGACGCAGCTGGCCGGTTCGGCGGAGCCAGAACAGCGCGACGAAACCGAGCGTGATTCCGATAGCCAGGAAGACCCACGTCAGGAACATCGTCTCGGGCAGCGTGACGATCTGGACGACGATCCAGGTGATCAGGCCGACCCCGAGAGCCCCGGTCAACCACGGTGCGATCCAGTTGCGGCGGACCGTGAGTGCAGCGAGGGCGATCATCGCGAAGCCATTCATCGCGAGCAGGTAGAAGCCCGGGATCAGGTAGCTGCCGAATACGGTTGCTTCGATCCAGCCCTGTGGGATCCCGAGCGCTCGTCCCGTCGGATCCTGGATGAAGGACCAGCCGACCGGGACGGCGAAGACACCCGTCACGATCTCGAGGACGACAGCGACCCAGACATACGACGGTCGCTCGATCTGACGTGATCGTCGCGCGATGTCGATGTGCATGACAACCCCTTCCGCTATGTCCTGCCCTCGCGACCGACCGGGTCGGGACGTCCGCCACCCTCCCCTCGCCATGCGGTCCGGAAGGCAGCGCGTCCGAGACGCAGGAGCTCATCCACGGGTGCGTTCACGGCCAGCACCCTGGTTCGGAGCACGATCCAGGGGTCGGGCTCGTCGGCCCACTGCACTTCGAACCGGCCCGGGGCAAGGACGCCACCCTCGAAGCGCCGCCAATCGCTGAACCTCCCCGTCCAGGCGACCTTCGGGCCCCTGGCCTTGTACCGGTTCGCTGTGCAGGACGACGGGTAACCGGTCTCGGGATCGAAGCCGACGGCGATCGGGATCTCGCCCTCTGGGCCGGGGACGATGAGCCGAGCCGTGTGCGCATCGGCCGGCTCCCACCGGATGTCCGTGCGCTTCTCCCATGCCGCCGGAAAGCAGAGGGCCTCCCCCCACAGAGCGATCAGCGCGCCCTGGTCGAATTCGAGGCCGGTCTGCACCGACGGACCCACCCTCATCAGGCCGTGGCCGCCCACGTATGCGTCCAGGCCAAATCGGAACGACAGGCGACCACGACCGATGCGGATGTCGTGGACGAATTCGTGCCCGAGGCGATGGGCCATTCGGATCTCGAGCGGGATGCGCGGCATCCCCGGGCGCCTCATCCAGGCAGCCGTCTCGATGGCGACCGTCTCGATGGCCTGCCGACCCTGTTCCGCGGCCAGGGCGCGGAATCGCTCGACTGGCTCGGGCAGGGTGCTCATCGGAGCGCCGGCCGGAGATCAGCCGGTCGAACGACCGGGAGGACGCCGATGACGACCAGGATGGCGACGTCAATGCCGATGCCGATGATCGCCGCCGGCAGCCCGACGACACAGACGGCGAGCGAGTAGATCGTGACGAATGCCACGGGTCGGGTCGAGCCCCGCCACAACGCGACGGTCACCCACAGGAAGCCGACGGCGGCGACCAGCCAGAGCAGTCCGACCACCCGGATGCCGGCGTCGCCGACGTCGAGCGCCCCGTTGAGGATCTGGGTCGTATAGGGGACGTCCTTGAATTCGCCGAGTCGCCACAGTCCCGCGAAGCCGAGGACATGAGCGATGCCGTGAGCTGCCAGAAACAGGGCAGCGGCGCGACGCGGGACCGTCGACATGGGCCACCTCCTCGCGGGTGTGTCCGCGCGACGCTGCCGTCCGTTGTCACGGCAAGGCGTTCAGCGCCCTCGCGGTCTTCTCCAGACTGCCCGCCGGCGACGGTCGCCGGTAGAGGCGACATGACTGCACCCGCAGGGCCGAATGTCACCTGGCGCCGAAGTCAGCCTCGACCGAGTCCGCTCTTGTAGCCGATGAGAGCGGCCTCCACCCGACTCCGCGCGCCGAGCTTGGAGAGGACGGCGGTCATGTAGTGCTTCACCGTCTTCTCGGCGAGGAACAGGCGCTCGCCGACCTCGACATTGGACAGCCCCTGGGAGACGAGGTCGAGGATCTCCCGCTCGCGCTCCGTCAACTCCTCGAGGGCGTCGAGTTGCGGGTCGGTCCTCCGGTTGAGCGCCGCGAACGCGAGGCTGGAGCTCACGTAGCGATCGCCGCCGGCAACCCGGCGCAGGATCGCCACGAGCTCGCGGCCGGCCACCCCTTTCAGCACATAGCCGGTCGCACCGGCTTCGATCGCGGCCACGAGGTCGTCCTCATCCTCGGAGACGGTCAGCATGACGATCTTCGTCCTGGGGCTCGCTGCATGCGCTTCGGTCGCAGCCGCGATCCCGCCGCCCGGCATCTCGACGTCGAACAGCGCCAGGTCGGGCGTGTGCTGGGTGACGAGCCGGACGGCATCTCGGGCGATGGAAGCCTCGCCGACGACGTCGAGTCCGGCCGAGCGAAGAGTGCCGACGACACCGTCACGGTAGAGCGGGTGATCGTCGGCAACGACGATCCGCAGCTTCTCGTTCATGCGGCCACCACGTCGCGCATCGGCAGGGTCAGCCGGATGCAGGTCCCGCCACCTTCGCGGGCCGTGATCTCCCACGACCCACCAAGCAACTCCGCGCGCTCGCGCATGCCGGCGAGGCCCAGGGCGTCTGGACGGACCGTCGCCGCGTCGAAACCGGGACCGCGGTCCCGGACGTCGAGGCGGACGCCGTCGTCCACAAGGGACAGCTCGACCTCGATCGCCGACCCTCCGGCATGCCGGGCCGCATTGGACAGCGCCTCCTGGAGCACCCGGTAGAGGCCGATCTTCGTCACGACCGGAGCGTCCGTCGTCAGGTTGGGGACGCTGAGCGAGACGTTCGTCCCTGTCTGCCGCACGTGCTCGCGGACCGCTCGCTTCGCCACCTCGGCCAGCGACATCGAATCGAATGCGGGCGATCGGAGGCCGGACGCGATCAGGCGCAGATCACCCAGAGCGCTCGATACGGCGTCGGAGACGACGTCGCCGCCTTCCAGCTCGTCGAGCCGGAGGAGCGCGAGGGCCAGCGTCTGGGCGGGCCCATCGTGCAGGTCGCTGCCGATGCGGCGCAGACCGGCCTCGTTGAGCGCGGTCGTCCGGTCCGCGGCGAGCCGCAGCCGGCCATGCAATCCCGCGTTCTGCTCGAGGAGTCGCGACAGCTCGACGACGCGCTCGCGAAGGGCCCTCTGCTGTCGCTCGATCGTGTCGCTCCCCTGCTTCACGATCCCGGCAAGCAGCAGGTACGAGACGAGGGCGGCGACGGCCACCACCGCCCATGAGGCCCATCGTGCCGACGCGACCTCCGCGTCGATCTCGTCAGGGAGCTGGTAGAACTCGGTCACGGCGATGACGGTCGCGCTGCCGCGGGTCCGGACCGGGACGTACGTCTCGACGAGCCGATCCCACCGCCCGCGCTCATAGCTGTTCTCGAGGCCCGAGAGATCCGACATATCCGCGGACACCTCGCCGGCGAGCGCCCGCGCGAGCCCTCCTTCCGGTTCGAACCGTTGTCCGATCAGCGCCCGGTTCGGCGAGTACACGATCGTGCCGTCGGGCGTCCAGATCCGGAACGAGACCACGCGTTCACCCAGGTCGGTGGACTTGAGCAGCCGATCGAGCGAGTCGACGCTCCCAGCCGACAGTGTCGGCGACGTCGCGAGCGAGGCGATCTGGGGCTCCACGAAGCTGTCGATGTAGAGCGCGGTGACTCCGGCGGTTCGCTCGAGGACACCGTTCTCGAGCTGCATCCCGACCCAGGCGGCCACGGCGAGGCTCGCGGCCACGACGACCACGAGATTGGCAAGGAGGAAACGCCGCGCGAGCGACATCGTCGGCGGGGCGGCCTGGTTCATCAGCGTCAGGTTCATCGCTTCATTGAGTCAGACCAAGGTCCGAAGGGTTTCAAGCCCAGGGGCCGTTGTTCCTGTTCTGCCGAGGACGGACGCTGCGATCACCAACCAATCAGCAGTCAGCAAGCGACCACCAAGGGAGAACAGAGATGCGAAAGATCGGAACCATCAGCCTCGTCGCCGTCTCGGCGCTCGCGCTCGCAGCCGGCGTCAGCCGGGCATCCACGCCGGTCGCGGCCCAGCCGATCGAACTCGTCCGAGAGATCCAGGCCGGTGACGACCGGGGCGGGCAGCGGCTCGGTAGCGACGACGCCATCGTGACGAACCGCGAGCTCGAGATCGGCGACGACAAGGGCGGCGCGACGAGCACCGCCGAGCCGGGCGACGACAAGGGCGGCGCGACCAGCACGCCCGAGCCGGGCGACGACAACGGCGGCGACGATCAGCACGGCGGCCACGGGTCCGACGGCTGATCCCACCCCGATCCACGAGGGGAGCCGGCCTTGCGGCCGGCTCCCCATTTTGCTGTCCGCAACCGCATCCACGGTCGCGTGTCCCCCGGTCCGTCGGATCGGTCGCTGGTAGTCTCCGTTTGATCATCCCGAGCAGTCGAGGCACCGAGCCCGAACATGACCGTCGACCAGGCCGCCACCGTCACAGACGTCCCCGGCCCATTGACCGACGCCGAGCTCCAGCTCGTCGACGGCTACTGGCGAGCCGCCAACTACCTGTCGGTCGGCCAGATCTACCTGATGGACAATCCCCTGCTTCGGGAGCCGCTGCGCCCGGAGCACATCAAACCGCGCCTGCTCGGCCATTGGGGAACGACCCCGGGTCTCAACTTCCTCTACGCCCATTTCAACCGGGCGATCAGGACCCGCGATCTCGACGCGATCTACATCATCGGCCCGGGTCACGGCGGACCCGCCACGGTGGCGAATGCCTACCTGGAGGGAACGTACTCGGAGGTCTACCCGAACGTTTCCCAGGACGAGGAGGGGATCCGACGCCTGTTCCGCCAGTTCTCGTATCCGGGCGGGATCGGGAGTCA
>DASUPH010000055.1:0-2193 GCA_036276275.1 Candidatus Limnocylindrales bacterium | reverse complement strand
CGTCGGACAGCATGGCCCGGGCGTCGTCCCGCGTCTTGCCCTGCACCTTGACCTTGCCGCCGAGCCCGTGCTGCGACTGCGGCGTCCAGCCGATGTGGCCCATGACCGGCACGCCGGACTTCACGAGCGCCTCGACGATCCGGGCGCTGCGCACGCCGCCCTCCACCTTGACCGCCTGCGCGCCGCCGTCCTGCATGAACCGGCCGGCGTTCTCCGTCGCCTCCTCGACCGTCGAGTACGAGAGGAACGGCATGTCGCCGATCACGAGGGAGCGCTTCGTGCCCCGCACCACCGCCCGCGTGTGGTGGAGCATCTCGGCCATCGTCACCCGGACGGTCGACTCGTAGCCGAGCGCGACCTGGCCCAGCGAATCGCCGACGAGGATCATGGGGATGCCGGCGTCGTCGAGGATCCGGGCAGTCGGGAAGTCGTAGGCGGTGAGCATCGGGATGCGCTCGCCGTCGGCGTACAGGCGACCGATGTCGGAGATGGTCAGCCGTCGGACCGGCTGCTCGGATGCGCTCATGCGGGACGCACCTCCTGCGTGCGGACTGGTTCGCTGGCGCCAGTCTGCGCCGCCGCGTCGCGAGCGTCCAACGCCCGCGCGACCCGGTCCAGGATCCGATCCGCGACCTCGCGCTTGGAGAGCAACGGCAGCTCGTCGACCGCGCCGCCGCGATCCAGGATCGTCACCCGGTTCGTATCGGTCCCGAATCCCGAGCCGGCCTCGCTCACGTCGTTGGCGACGAGGAGGTCGATGCCCTTCGCCTGGAGCTTCGCCGGCGCCCGTTCGAGGCTGCCCGTCTCTGCCGCGAACCCGACGAGCACGGGTGCGCGGCCCCGGCTCCCGGACGCGGATGCCGCAGACGCCACCGCCGACGCGACCTCCGCGAGCAGGTCCGGTGTCGGGACCAGCTCGAGGGTCAGGCCATCCGCTCGCGCGATCTTGCCCTCCGAGCGACGCGCAGGCGTGAAGTCGGCCACGGCCGCGGCCATGACCAGCGCGTCGGCGGCGGGGTCGTCGCGACCCATCGCTGATTGAAGGGCGTCCCGGAGTTGTGCCGTCGATTCGACGCGGACGACGTCGGCGCCTTCCGGAAGCGGGACCTCCATCGCCGCGGCGACCAGGGTGACGGTCGCGCCGCGGGCAAGCGCGGCTTCCGCGAGGGCCACGCCCATCCTCCCGGTCGAGCGGTTGCCGATGTAGCGGACGGGATCGATGGGCTCCCGCGTACCCCCCGCGGTGATGACGATCCGCCGCCCGACGAGGTCCGCTTCGCGCGGCGCGCCCGCAGCGAGCGGCGGCCGCGCCGCTGCGTCCGTTTGCCGCACGGGCCGGGCGGCGACGGCCGCGACGACCGCGTCAACGATCGATGGCAGATCCGCGAGACGCCCGACGCCGGACTGCCCCGAGGCGAGCGACCCGAATTCCGGCGCCACGACCGTGTACCCGAAGGCCTCGCGCAGGCGCGCGACGTTCGTGACGGTCGCGGGATGCGTCCACATGTCGCCGTCCATCGCCGGCCCTACGACGACCGGGGCGCTCGACGCCAGCACGGCGGCCGTTACCACGTCCCCGGCAAGCCCCGTCGCCATCGCGGCCAGCCAGTGCGCGGTCGCGGGCGCGATCACGATCGCATCCGCCGAATCGGCGATCACGATGTGGCCGATCCGGCCGTCGGGGAGGAGGTCCAGCACGTCCGTCTCCACCGGGTGGCGCGAGAGCGCGGCGAAGGAGAGCGGCCCAACGAACCGGGTGGCCGAGGGCGACAGGAGGACGACCACGTCGGCGCCCTCCGCGGTCAGGAGCCGCAGGAGCTCGACCGCCTTGTATGCGGCGATGGAGCCCGTGACGCCGAGGCCGATCAACCGGCCCTCGAGCCGCCGCGAAGGGCCGGCGCTCACGTGAGCTGGAGCTTCAGCGGCTGGCCTCCCGCCACCTCCGCGTGCAGGATCGCGAGGCCCTTGAGGGTCAGGTCCGGGTCGATCGCCTCCACGCCCTCGAGCCCGGAGGTCCACGGCATCGCCGAGAGGCCACCGGTCAGGACCACGTGCACGTCGGCCGCCGCGACGTCGCCCGCATCGGCGAGCTCGCGCCGGATCCGGCCCAGCAGCCCCGCCACCAGGTCCTGGTAGCCGAGCACCGCGCCGCTCTGGATCGCGGACGTCGTATCCCGCCCGATCGCGCGGTCG
>DASUPH010000054.1:0-5689 GCA_036276275.1 Candidatus Limnocylindrales bacterium | reverse complement strand
GACCCCCGCCCCGAGCTCGGACGGGTAGAGGCCGGCGGGGCCGATGCCGAACCGCTGCAACAGCCAGTCGAGCGGGCCGTTCGGCGCCAGGATCACTCGCCAGGCGTAGACCCGGACGAGGTAGCTCGCCCAGAGCGGGAGGAGGCAGAGCATGAACAGGATCGCCCGGGTCCGGGGCCCGGCGACCTGGGCCATGTAGTAGGCGATCGGGAAGGCGATCAGGGCGTCGACGATCGTCACCGCGGTCGCGAAGAGGAGCGTTCGCCCTGCGATCGTCCGGAAGGCCGGCTGCTCGATCAGCTGCCGGAAGTTGTCCAGCGTCCAGTTCTGGACCACCCGGCCGGTGGTCCCATCGAACGTCCAGAAGGCCGTGACGAGGAGCAGCGCCAGCGACCCGAGATAGACGACGCCGAACCAGCCGGCTGGTGGCGCGAGCAGCAGGAGGACCTGGAGTCGCGACCGCCGATAGAGGCCCGTCAGGAGACGACGGCGCCGGCTGCCCGGAGGCAGCCGGCTATCGGTCGAAATCGCGGTCATCGCGTCTCTCCCGGGATGACCGGATCGTGGCTCAGCTGCCTGCCTTCACCGCCTGGAACTGCGTCACCCACTGGTCGTACGGCACGCAGGTCGCGCCGCGGCTATCGCCGCAGTCCGCCTGGGGCGTCTTCCAGAAGCTGATCGCGTCGTAGAACGCCTTGTCGTTGACGCTGTAGAGCGTGCAGAAGTCCTTGACCCCGTAGGAGCCATAGGTCTTGTCGAGCTCGGCACACGCCTTCGGATTGGCCGGCGCCTCACCGAAGTACTCGGCGACCTGGGCCTGGACGTGGGGGGTGGCCATCCAGGCCATCCACTTGTACATGCAGTTCGGGTGCTTCGCCTTGGACGCGAGCATCCAGGTGTCGGCCCAGCCGGTCATCCCCTCGGTCGGGACCACGGCCTCGACCGCGACGCCCGAGCCCTTCAGCGTGTTCGTCTGGTACGGCCACGTCGTCCCGACGACCGTCGCGCCGCTCGTGAAGTTGTCGATCTCGTCGGAGTAGGCCTCCCAGTACTTGCCGACGTAGCCGTGCTGCGTCTTCAGCAGGGCGATCGCGGCGTCGAACTGGGGCTGGGTCAGCTCGTACGGATCGGTGATCCCGAGGTCGGGCTGGTGGGCCTTCAGGTAGAGCGCCGCGTCGGCGATGTAGATCGAGCCGCCGTAGGCCGTGATCTTGCCCTTGTACGCCTCCATCCTGGCCGGATCGAACGTGACGTCCCAGCTCGTCGGCGCCGGCTTCACGATGTCGGTCCGCCACATCAGCGTATTGCCGCCCCAGCCGTGCGACACGCCGTAATGCTTGCCGCCGACGGTGTTGTGGGCCGGCGACTGGAGGAACGGGGTGATGTCCTTGAAGTCGGGGATCAGGTCGACATTGACCTCGGCGACGTCGCCCCGGGCGATCAGGGTGTTCGACGCATCGCCGGAGGCGGAGACGCCGTCATAGAGCCCGCCGCCACCGCCCTGCATCAGGGACACCATCGCGTCGGACGTGTCGGCAGGCTTCACATTCACCTTGCCGCAATCGGGATTGGCCTTGATGAACGGGTTGACCCAGTCGTATTCCTTGACGTTGGCTCCGTCCTCGGCGTAGCCCGCCCAGACGATGATGTCGACTTCGCCCTCGCCCGGCCCGATCGCAGTGGGCAGGTTCGAGCTCGGCTCGACGGATGCCGGCGGTTGCCCACTGGCGCCCGAGGCAGCCGGCACCGATGGCGGCGGCGCCACGGAGCCGGCAGGTGACGGGCTGCCACCGCCCGAACACGCGCCGACCGCGATCGCGACGCTCGCGGCCACCGCAAACAACGAACGAGATCTCATGCCACTCCTCCTCCGGGTTCCTCGATTGCGAAGATGTGCTGCTTCTTCCAGATGAGTCGGACGGCGGTTCCGTCGAGAGCCAGCGCCTCCATCGAGGAGGTGGCCAGGTTCTGCTGGGTGACGACCAGCTCGGAGCCCGCGTCGAGGGTCACGACGAACCGGGTGTCCGGGCCGAGATAGACGACGCTCCGGATGCGTCCCGTCGCCGACGCCTCGTCCGACCCGACCGAAGCGTCGGGCGTGGCCAGCCGGATCTTCTCGGGCCGGACCGTGAACGTCCCGGTCTCGCCGACGATCGACCGGGCGACCTCGCCCCGGAGGAGGTTGGAGGTCCCGACGAAGCCGGCGACGAACGGCGTCCGGGGCCGCTCGTACACCTCGGCGGGCGCCCCGACCTGCTCGATCCGACCGCGGTTGAAGACGGCCAGCCGGTCGCTCATCGTGAGCGCCTCCTCCTGGTCGTGGGTCACGTAGATGAACGTGATCCCGACCTGCTGCTGGATCGCCTTCAGCTCGATCTGCATCTCCTCGCGCAACTTCAGGTCGAGGGCCCCGAGCGGCTCGTCGAGGAGCAGGACCCGGGGCCGGTTCACGAGTGCCCGGGCAAGCGCGACCCGCTGCCGCTGGCCGCCCGACAGCTGCCCCGGGCGCCGTCGCTCGTAGCCCTCGAGACGGACCATCGCGAGGGCGTCACCGACGCGGCGGACGCGCTCGGCCGTCGGGACCTTGCGGACGACGAGGCCGTACGCGACGTTGTCGCCGACCGTCATGTGGGGGAACAACGCGTAGTCCTGGAAGACCGTGTTGACGTCGCGGACGAACGGCGGCTGGTTGGACACGTCGATGCCATGGAGACGGATCCGGCCCGACGTCGGCAGCTCGAAACCCGCGATCATCCGGAGGGTCGTCGTCTTGCCCGAGCCCGACGGGCCGAGCATCGAGAAGAACTCTCCGTCACGAACCTCGAGATCGATCCCGTCGACCGCGAGGACGTCGCCGTATCGCTTCGTCACGGCTTCGAGCCGGACGGCCGGCGCGGCAGGCTCGCCGGCGCGGCCGGCCGCGGGCGCCACCGGCGCGTCGCCGGGGACGGTCGGATTCGGGACGGTCAAGCGGGATCCTCGGTCTGGGTCCGGTGGTGATCGCCGACGGGACGGGCGCGGTGATGTCGCCGCACATTGCGGTGCGCCTCGCGCGCATGTCAAGCCGATCGGACCCCGATCGGCCATGCGTCGCGCGGAGCGGTCGGACCGGCGGGCCGGAGGATCTCCACCCCCGGAGCTCGGCCCGTAGACTCGCGGCCGTGATCCACCATCGGTCGAGCTCGCTCCTGGTCGCGATCGCGCTGATCGCCGTCGTCGCCTGCGACGCGGGGCCACCGCCCCCGACCCCGCCGATCCGGGCGGGGTCGTCGGCCGCGCCACGCGAGGTCAACGTGATCCTCAAGGACTGGGTGTTCCTGCCCGATCCGGTCGATCTCGTGCCGGGCGAGACCGTCGTCCTGCACGTGATCAACGGCGGTCTCGAGATCCACGAGCTGGTGATCGGCGACCAGGCGGTCCAGGACGCTTGGGAGGCGGCGGAAGCCGCCCACGCCGATCCGCCACCCGGCCCGACGCCTGCCGTGAGCGTCGCCCCTGGGGATGCCGGCGTGCGGATCGTCGTCGGCTCCGGCCAGCGGGTCGACCTGGCGTGGACCGTCCCCGGCGCGGCCGACGTCGACCGGCTCATCCTCGGCTGCCACATCCCCGGTCACTGGGCGAAGGGCATGCGGGCGGCCGTCCGGATCGCGGGTGGCGTGGGCTGACCCCCGCCGTGGCGAGATGTCCGCGATGCGGGCAGGGTGCCGCCGGAGCGCTGATGAGACCGCCGCTTCGGCGGTCTTGAACCGCTTTGGGCCGTCGAACATGCGCCCCTGCGCATCACGGCGGCGCCAGAAGAGGCCTTCGGATCGCCAAGTGTCCGTGGTCCGGACATATCGGAGAGTCGGGCGAGCCCGACCATGCCCGCGCCGGGCGGAACGGCGGTGCTAGGATTCGGTCCGCCCACGGTGGACCGAGGAACGCGAGCCCGGGTCGAGGAGAAGGAAGCGCAATGACCTATGTGATCGCCGAGCCGTGCATCGACGTCCTCGACATCTCCTGCGTCTCCGTGTGTCCCGTCGATTGCATCCACTACGACGAAGGCACGGACCGCAAGCTCTTCATCGACCCGAACGAGTGCATCGATTGCGGCGCCTGCGAGCCCGAGTGCCCGGTCAACGCGATCTTCCCCGAGGAATCCTTGCCGCCGGAATGGGCCAACTACACGAAGATCGACGCGACCTGGTACACCGACAAGCAGGCCGCCCGGGTCGCGGTCGACGAGCTGAAACCCTCCACCTGATGGGGTCGCGGAGCTCCCCCTCTGGTGTCGGGGAGCGAGTGGCGCCTCGCTGCTGAGGGTGCCTGCTCCACAACGTTCATCTGACCGATGAGGATCGTTTCCCTTCTGCCTTCGGCGACCGAGATCGTCTGCGCCCTTGGGTTGCGGGACGAGCTCGTGGGGATCACCCACGAGTGCGACTGGCCACCGGAGGTCTTCGGGATTCCGGTGATGACCGGCAATGCCATCGATCTCACGGGCGCGAGCAGCCGCGAGATCAACCGTCGCATCGGCGAGGCGGTCCACGGCGGATCGGCGATCTACCACCTCGACGAGCGGGCCCTCGAGGAGGCCGATCCCGAGCTGATCCTCACCCAGGAGCTCTGTTCCGTCTGTGCCGTCGGCTATCGCGAGGTCAGCGAGGCCGTCCGGAGCCTCGAGAGGGACATCACGGTCGTCTCCCTCGAGCCCACGTCGGTCGAGGGAATCCTGAACACGATCTCGACGGTCGGCGCGATGGCCGACGCGGAGGACGCCGCCGTCGAGCTCGTCGAGAGCCTGCGCGGTCGGCTCGGGGCGATCGAGACGAAGGCCCAGGAGCGGCGCGAGGGCGGGTTCGGTGGGCCACGGGTCGTCGGGCTCGAGTGGCTCGACCCGCCGTTCGCCGTCGGTCACTGGGTACCCGACCAGATCCGGCGGGCGGGCGGCTGGGACCTCCTCGGCCAGGATGGTGGTCCGGCCCGCCCGACGACCTGGGACGAGGTCGCCGAGGTCGACCCGGACCTGATCCTGCTGATGCCCTGTGGCTATGACCTCGGCGAGACGGTCGCAGAATGGAAGAAGACGCCGATCCCGGATTGGATCGCCGACGTCGCCGCGATCCGCCGCGGCAACCTGATCGCCCTCGACGGTTCCTCGTACTTCTCGCGGCCCGGACCGCGGGTCGTCGACGGGATCGAGATGCTCGCGGAGATCTTCGATCCGGAGGCGTTCGTCGACATCTCGCCGCCGACCGGGTGGACCCCGATCTTCTGACCGTGACCGGCTCATTGATCGACCCGCGCTCGACGTTCGACTGCCTGTGGTGCGGCCGATCCTGGACGGTCCGCAGCCCGGATGACCTGGAGGGCTTCGCCCGCCTCTGTCCGGACTGCCTCGGCAAGGCCGGCGACAACGAGTTCCTGCGGTTCCGGCTTCGAGCGGCGCTCGAGGCTCGGGCCGCCGGGGCGACGCGCTCGCCCGAACCCGCCGCCGCGGATCGCGATGCGGACCTCGACCGGGCGATGATCGACTACTACGCCGCACGGGCCGGCGAGTACGACGATTGGTACCTCCGTCGCGGCCGGTACGAGCGCGGGCCGATCCACGATGCCGCGTGGAACGCCGAGCTCGACGCCGCCGGCCGCTGGCTCGATCGCCTGCCGCTCGCCGGTCGGATCGTCGAGCTGGCGGCCGGCACCGGCTGGT
>DASUPH010000053.1:0-2745 GCA_036276275.1 Candidatus Limnocylindrales bacterium | reverse complement strand
CACCGCTGGGTAGCTATGTTCGGTCGGGATAAGCGCTGAAAGCATCTAAGTGCGAAGCTCGCCTCGAGATGAGGTTCCCCACCGGGTCAACCGGGTAAGACCGCAGGGAGACCACCTGTTTGATAGGCCGCATGTGGAAGTTCGGTGACGGATGAAGCTGAGCGGTACTAATGGTCGAGGGCTTGACCTCTTCAGCAACTGACCTGGGGTCAGTGGCTGGGATCGTGATCGATCCCTGATGACTCAGAAGTCGAAGATCGATGAACCGAACGGCGCCCGCGCAAGCGGTCGCAGCCGAACAACATCCAGACGCAACGAATCCTGGTGACACTGGCGGAGAGGCCATACCCGTTCCCATCCCGAACACGGAAGTCAAGCTCTCCAGCGCCGAAGATACTGAGAGGGCAGCCTTTCGGGAAAATAGGTCGTCGCCAGGATTTTTGCGTGTCTGGCGGGTTTCTGGCCGGTATCCTTCAGCCCGATGACCGTCCCCCTCGGTGCCCCCGACGAATCGGCGACGCACGCCGAGAGCGGAGCCGATGGCTCGCCCGATCCAGCCGACCGCCCGGGGCAGCTCGGGACGCCGTCCGTGTCCGAGGTGGCGGCGTCGGCATGTCCGTATCTGATATCGGTGGGTGGCGCCTGGCGCCAGGCGACGCCGAGCCGCGATCATCGCTGCGCGGCGCTCGAACCGCCGGCTCCCCAGCCGACCGACAAGCAGCGCCGGCACTGTCTCTCGCCTCATCACGTCGAATGCCCGATCTTCCGGGCCGCCGTGACCGCCCGGGCCGTCGGCCTGAGCCCGAACGGCGATGCGGCCGCGGTTGCCGCCGTCGACGCCGCCCGGCGCCCGATCGCCCGAACGGCACCGATCCTCCTCGAACAGCCACGGCTCGTCGAGCAGGCACTGCGCCTCTCGTTCGATCGCGGTCCGGGTCAGCTCGCGCTCGTGGCCCTGATGGTCGTTGCCTTCAGCATCGTCGCGATCACCCGGCTATCGTCCGGCACCGCGCCCGCAGCAGCCGCTTCGGCGGCACCATCGACGATTGCCCGCGTGAGCGCCCGCCCGTCGCCGACGCAACGACCATCGCCGCGTCCCTCGGTCATGCCGTCCGCCTCGGCGGCAACGGCGCCGTCGCCGTCGTTCCGCGTCAGCTACACGGTCCGCAAGGGCGACACGCTCGGGACCATCGCGAAGCAATTCAACGTGACGACGACCGCCATCCGGCGCTTGAACAACATGCCGAACACGACCGTCAAGGTCGGCCAGGTCCTGAAGATCCCCTAGGCCGCCGTCCTTCGCGGGGCCAGCCGCCCCGGGCCGGGTCGCCGCCCTATCGCTGGCAGCCGCGGCAGAACGAGGTCACGAACCCGCCGGGCTTGACCTCGCTGATCTTCGTCCCGCATCGGGGGCACGCCGTGCCGCCCTTGTCGTGCACCGCCAGGAAGTCCCGGACCTGCTTCTCGAAGGTCGGCGGAACGCGCTCCCGAAGGACGGAGATCGCATCGGCGAGGGTCGTCCTGGTCGCCGCGTAGAGCGCATCGACCTCCTCGGGTGCCAGGGTCGTTCGCTTTCGAAACGGCAGGAGTCGGGCGGCGTGCAGGATCTCGTCGCTGTAGGCGTTGCCGATGCCGGCGACGAACGCCTGGTTCTTGAGCAGGTTCTTGAGCTCACCCGGATGACGCCGGATCCGGAGCCGCCAAACATCCAGGGTCAGGGCCGGGTCGTCGGCATCCGGCCCGATCTCGTCGTCGGTCAGGCCGGGGACGGGACGGTCGATGCCGGCCGGCATCAGGTAGACCTTTCCCATCTGGGTCGGATCCCGGTAGCGGATCTCCGCCGGAGCGTCGTCGGCCGGTAGCCATGGCGCCCGTGTCGTCCATGTCGCCCTCGTGCGCGGCGGCCGGACCCGTGGTCCGAACCCGAGCACGACCGCGGTCTTGGATGGCAGGGCAGCCGTCGGCGGCGCAAGCTGGAACCGTCCGGTCAGCATCGGGCTGAAGACGACCCGGTCGCGCGCGAGCGCAGCAATCAGGAACTTCCCGCGCCGGGTGATCCCCCGCAGCTCCTGCCCGACGAGGGCTTCCAGCTCGGCCGGCGTGCCGCGGACCGCGAGCGGCCCGGGAGCCCGTGCCACGGTGATCGATCGACCGGCCAGGGCGGCTTGAAGCGCGTCGGCGACGATCGCCAGGTCGGGCAATTCGGGCACGGTCGGCCGATTGTAGCCGTGCAAACCCCGTGCTAGACTCTCCCGGCCCTTGAAGGGCGACAGTTGAAGACACGTCCAGCCAGCTCGCCACGAAGGGAGCGGACCGCGGCCGAATCACCACGGACCACCTCTGATCGTCTCCGATCCGGCCTGGGCGCTGCCCGGGCCGTCGTCGTGTCGGGGGACTTCACCGACAGGAGAGATCAGACCGTTGACCGACGAACAGCAGAACGGGGCCGTCCCGTCGGAGGCAACCGCCTCGACGCCGGACCAGGATCCCGAAGGGGCCGCCGTGGCGACAGCCGTCGCGAGCGAGCCCGACACCACCGCGACGCCTGAAGCAGGCGCGGTGGCCGCCCCGGCGATCGATGACGAGGCGGCTCCAGCAGCCGCCGACTCCGCGCTCGACGCCGCCCCGGAGTCCGTTTCGACCGAGGACGAGCCGGAGGCATCCGGCGTCTCGACCGAGGCGGCCACGGGCGAGGCGGCTTCCACATCTAGTGACGACCTGCCGGGCGCCGCTGTCGCCGATCAC
>DASUPH010000052.1:0-5516 GCA_036276275.1 Candidatus Limnocylindrales bacterium | reverse complement strand
CCCGTCGTGCACGCCGAGCCGACCGACGCGGCGATCCCCTCGAGGTCGAGGGCCATCGTCACGGCATTGCCGTCCGTGTCGCGGGCGATCAGCGACAGGAGCCCCGGGAGCCGCTCCTTCGGGTGCCCGGTGAGCTCCGTCCCGTCGACGGCGAGGACCGCCTTCTGGAGCCGCTCGCGGAGCCGGCGGAGCCGCTTCGCCGTTTCGGGCCGCTCGGATGCGGACAGGTCGTAGGCCGTCGCGAGGCCGACCGCGCCGGCGACGTTCTCCGTGCCGCCGCGGCGATGACGCTCCTGCGTCCCGCCCTGCTGCTGGGCGAGGATGTGGGTCCCGTGGCGGAGGTAGAGGGCGCCGACCCCCTTCGGCCCCTCGAACTTGTGGGCGCCGATCGCGAGGAGATCGACGCCGAGGGCGTCAACGTCGAGGTCCACGTAGGGCGCCGCCTGGACGGCATCGACCGCGAACAGGACGCCCCGGTGGGCGCGCACGCGGCGGCCGATCTCGGTGATCGGCTGGATGGTGCCGACCTCGTTGTTCGCGAGCATGATCGTGACGAGGATCGTCTTGTCCGTGATCGCCGCATCGACCTCGTCCGGGTCGACCCGGCCGTAGCGATCGACCGGCAGCTCGACGATCTCGAAGCCGAACTTCTCGAGATGGCGAAGGGTGTGGCCGACCGCGTGATGCTCGACGGCCGAGGTCACGATCCGATGGCCGCGTGCCTTGCCGGCCCAGGCGGCGCCCTTGAGACCGAGGTTGTTCGCCTCGGTCCCACCCGAGGTGAAGACGATCTCCCGGCCCTCCGCGTGGAGGCGCGCGGCGACACGCTCGTGGGCCTCGTCGAGGGCGGCCCGCGCTCGTCGCCCGAAGCCGTGGGCAGACGAGGGATTGCCGAAATCCTCGCTGAAGTACGGGAGCATCACGTCGAGGACCTCGGGGCGGACCGGGGTCGTCGCCGCGTGGTCGAGGTAGATCGCCATGGGCGGCGATTGTACGCCGCCGGCCGGCCCGGACCCGAGCAGCGCTCAGCCTGCTGCCGCGGACGACGCAGTCACGAATGCCTCGATTACGGGCCAGTAGCGGTCCGGCGCATCGAGCCACGGGAAGTGGCCGGCGCCCTCGATCACCGCCAGCTGGGCCACGCCGGGTCGGAGGCCTTCGACGATCTCCTGCGACGCGTCGATCGGGGTGATCGCGTCGAGCGACCCAACGCAGACGAGCGTTGGACAGTCGATCCGGGCGAGCTGGTCGACGGCGTCGAAGGCGACGAAGACGTCCGAGCCGCGGTCTTCGAGCGCGGGGTTCCCGATCCTCCGGGCGAGCTGCTTCGCATCCGGCACCCGCGGACCGAACGCCGCGAACACCCGAGCCCATTCCTCGTCGCTCACCGGATCGTCGCCGTATTCGCGCCCTGCCAGCTCGGCCACCTCGTCGCCGGCCGCCCGGCGGAAGCTCTCGACCAGGCGGGCGAGGTCGAAGCGGGCCCACGTCGACTGGAGCACGAGCCCGGCCGCGTGGCCGGGGTGGCGCGCCCCGTACAGCATCGCGACGAAGCCCCCCATCGAGTGCCCGAGCACGATCGGGCGGGCGATGCCCAGTGCCTGGCAGAACGCACGAACGTCGTCGGCGCAAGCCTCGAAGCTCCAGTCCGCCGGGTCGTTGCGGGCCGATCGTCCGTGGTCGCGAAGGTCCAGGTAGACGACCTGCGCATGCCGCGCGAGCGAGCCGAAGTCGGGCTTGAAGTAGGAGTGGTCGTAGCTGGCGGGCCCGCCGTGCAGGAGCACGACCGTCGGCCGCTCGCGCATCGACGCGCCGGCCGGCACCAGGGCGGGACCGTCGACGTCGAACCACAGTCGAGTCCCGTTCACGTCGATCTGCACCGACTGACCTCCCCGCCTCGTGGCGTGTCGAAGCGCTCCATCGAACACGCCGAGGGACGTGAGTCTGGCAGTCCGGGCGCTCGCGCGTTCACCGCGAGCGGGCCGCCTGTCGGCCAGCCGCAACCCTCCGCCCGCTCCGCCGTGCATTGCGGCAACGCGACCGGATCCACACTGATTCTCCCGTACCAGGAGGATTCCGCATGGATACCACCACGCCCGAAACGATGTCCCAGCCCATGGACACCGAGTCCGAGCGACTTGCCGCGTTCGAGGACGAGGACTGGGTCGAGTCGCCCGTCGACGACGCGACCTACGACGTGATGATGGCCCTCGCCTCGAAGCTCGAGGGGATCGACACCTACCACGTGTACGCCCAGGACGGCAACGTCGAGCTGTGGCGTCAGATCGCCGAGGACGACCGGCGTCACGCCGACCTCCTCCTCGCGGAGCTGAAGAGCCGCCTCGCCGGCAGCTGATCTGGACGACCATCGACGGATGACGAACGGGTGGCCCGGCGGCCGCCCGCTTTCCTGTGGGCTGGAACCGAAGGAGTAGGATTCCGGAACAGCACGGGAGTGCGCCGTGGATCCAGGTCCGATCATCGTCCTCGCCGTCATCCTGGTCGTCATGACCGGGTTGGGTCGCCTGCTCGTGCAGCTCGGCCTGGCGAGCGACTTCCTCGCCAGCCTCTTCGTTCCGCCGGATCGGGCCCTCGGCTGGCCGCACGGTGTCCAGGAACAGGACACGCCCTGGACCTGGCGGCTGCCGAGCGCGCCGAGCACCGTCGGCGGCGGCCCGACACCGCCTGTCCCGACGCAGCGGATCTCTCCGGTCGTCGGTAGCGGATCCTCTCTGCCCGGCCGACCGCCGGTACGCCGCTGAGGCGGCCGCCGGTCAGTCGCCGGTTGATCGGCGGAGGTCGTCCTCGCGACCGCGCTCGCGGCGGCGGTCGTGCTGGGACAGGGCGCGCTTCCGGAGCCGGATCGACATTGGCGTCACCTCGACCAGCTCGTCGCCCGCGATGAACTCGATCGCCGACTCCAGGGTGAGCGGCCGCGGCGGCGTCAGCCGCAGCGACTCGTCGTGCGAATGCGTCCGGATGTTCGTCAGCTTCTTCTCCTTGGTCGGGTTCACGTCCATGTCGCCCGATCGCGAGTTCTCGCCGACGATCATTCCTTCGTAGACCTCGACACCGGCGCCGATGAAGAGCTCGGCTCGCTGCTCGAGGTTGAACAGCCCGTAGGCGTTGGACGTCCCCGACCGGTCGCTGACGAGGACGCCGTTCGTCCGGTGGGTCACCTCGCCGGCCCACGGCCCGTAGCCCTCGCCGATCTGGTGGAGGAGGGCGGTCCCGCGGGTGTCGGTCAGGAGTTGGCCCCGATAGCCGATCAGGCCGCGGACCGGCAGGACGTACTCCATCCGGACCCGGCCGTCGGTGTCGGTGGTCATCTGCTCGAGGCGGCCCTTGCGATCGGCGAGGGCGTGCTGGACCTCGCCGATGTAGTCGGGCGGAATGTCGATCGTGATCCGCTCGTAGGGCTCCTGGACCGATTCCCCGATCGTGCGGAGGAGGACCTCCGGGCGGGATGCCGTCAGCTCGAACCCCTCGCGCCGCATCTGCTCGATCAGGACCGCCAGCTGGAGCTCGCCCCGGCCACGGACCTCGAACGTGTCGCCTGAATCGGTCGGGTGGACCTCGATCGAGACGTTGCCGAGGGTCTCCTTGTCGAGGCGGGCCTTGATCTGCCGACTCGTGACGTACTTGCCCTCGCGACCCGAGAGCGGCGAGGTGTTGACGCCGAACGTCATCCGGAGCGTCGGCGCATCGACGTCGAGTCGTGGCAGCGGCCGCGGATCCGCCGGATCCGTGAGGGTGTCCCCGATCGTGACCTCGGGCAGGCCCGCGACCGAGACGATGTCGCCGGGGCCCGCCTCGGCGATGTCGATCCGTTCGATCCCCTTCGCGGTCTGGAGCGAGGTCACCGTCCCGCTGAGCGTCACGGTCCGGCCCGGCTCGACGGCCCCGGCCGTGTCGTCGGCCTCCTCCCGGACGACCGTGATCCGCTGGCCGACCTTGATCGTCCCGTTCCAGATCCGCCCGACTGCCATCCGTCCCACGTAGTCGTTCGCGGAGAGGTTCGTGACGAGCAGCTGGAGCGGGTGGCCGATCTGATACGTGGGAGGCGGCGTCACCTCGACGAGGATGTCGAGGAGCGGCTTGAGGTCCGTGCCCGGCTCGTCGAGGGAGCGAGTGGCCGTGCCGGCCTTTGCATTCGTGTAGACGACGGGGAACTCGATCTGGTGCTCGGTGGCCCCGAGATCCATGAACAGCTCGTAGACCTCGTCGAGGACGTCGACCGCCCGGGCGTCGGACCGGTCGATCTTGTTGAGAGCTACGACGACCGGCAGATGGCGGGCCATCGCCTTCTGGAGCACGTAGCGCGTCTGCGGCAGCGGTCCCTCGGCGGCGTCGACGAGGAGGAGGACCGAGTCGACCATGAGCAACGACCGCTCGACCTCGCCACCGAAATCCGCGTGCCCCGGGGTATCGACGATGTTCAGGCGGACGTCGCCGTGATCGACGGTCGTCTGCTTGGCGAGGATCGTGATTCCCTTCTCCCGCTCCAGGTCGCCCGAGTCCATGACCCGGTCGACGACGGTCTCGTTTGCCCGGAACGTACCGGTCTGGCGGAGCATCGCGTCGACGAGGGTCGTCTTGCCGTGGTCGACATGGGCGACGATCGCGACGTTGCGGAGGTCGGCGCGCGTCGCGGCTCCGGGCGCGGTCGCTGGATTCGGGGCGGCGGGCACGGTCGAGCGGGTCTCCTGGTTCGCGGGGCCTGCATTCTCGCACGGATCGGCGTCATGCCCCGGCGATCTCACACTAGACTGGCTCGGTGGAGACGCAGCGCCCGGCCCTGACTCTCCGCCGCTATGTCGGGATGTCCTACGAATCGGCGTTGAACGATTACGAGACCGACCTGCCGCGGATGGCCGAGAGCGGCTGGTACCCCGTCGCCCAGAGCTGGGGCTGGGATACCACCACCTCGAGCGGGTGGCTCGTGGGCGGGTCCAGCTGGAAGCCCGGGCCCGGGACGCTGGCCGTCACGTATCGACGGGAAGAAAGCGAGGCGAAGTGACCGTCGCCGCCGTGATCCTCGCCGCATCGCCGGATTCCGCGCTGGCCGACGCCGATGGCCTGGCGGCCGTCCGCCGGATCGCCGATGCGGCGTGGTCGGGTGGTGCGACGCCGATCGTCGTCGTCTCCTTCGATCCCGACGGGGCGGTCGCCGCCGCGCTCGCCGGCGCTGCCGTGACCCTCGCCGAGCCCGCGCCGACCGAGCAGGGACCGGCCGGCCAGATGGCTCGAGGCGCCGACGTCGCCCGGTCCGAGGTCGTCGAGACGGACGGCTTCTTGATCTGGCCGGCCCGGATGGCCTGGGTGGGTCCCGAGACCGTGACGTCCCTGATCGAGACCCATGGCACGGCCGGCGGGGCCATCCTCCGTCCCATCTGGGAGAGCGATCCGGGCTGGCCTGTTCTCCTCCCGGTCGACCAGCTCGATCGACTGCGAGGGGTCGCCCCGGACCGGATGCCACCGGACGTCCTCGCCGACGTCCTCGCCGCCGGCGTCGC
>DASUPH010000051.1:0-2428 GCA_036276275.1 Candidatus Limnocylindrales bacterium | reverse complement strand
TGAGCCGTGTCGATCCTCCGGCTCGACAAGGTTCGCCGCGAGGTCGGCACCCTCGTGATCCTCGACGACATCACGGCGGCGATCGCGGTCGGGGACCGGGTCGGGCTCGTGGGCCCGAACGGCGCCGGCAAGACCACGTTGCTGCGGATCGCCGCCGGCCGCGACGAGCCGGACGGCGGCACGGTCCAGCGCCGGCGCAACCTGACGATCGGGTTGCTTGCCCAGGAGTCCCACTTCGACGCCGCCTTCATGGCCGCGCCGGACCTCCGGGCGGCCGTCCGCCATGGCGGCGCGCGGCTCGAGGCGATGGCGGAACAGCTGGCGGTCCTCGAGCGGGAGGGTCGGGTGGAGGGACCCGCCTACGCCAATCTCCAGCACGAATTCGAGGTCCTCGGCGGGTACACCCTCGACCAGCGGGTCGATGAGGCCCTGTCGGGGCTGGGGCTCACGCGGGACGAGTGGGCGAAGCCACCGACCGCCCTCTCCGGCGGCGAGCAGACCCGGGCGACGCTCGCCCGCCTCGTGATCGCCGATCCCGACCTGCTCCTCCTCGACGAGCCGACCAACCATCTCGACATCGCCGCCATCGAGTGGCTCGAGGAGCACCTCCGGCGGCGGCAAGGGTCGCTCCTGGTCGCCTCCCACGACCGCGCGTTCCTCGACGCCACCGTGAGCCGGATCTGGGAGCTCCGTGACCGCCGCCTGACCGCCTTCCGTGGCGATTACAGCGCCTTCCACCGCCAGCGCGTCGAGCGTGACGCCCGGGCGGCCAAGGACGCCCTGAGCCAGGCCGACCAGATCGAGCGCGAGAAGGAGCTCGTCCAGCGCTATCGCTCGCACCGCAAGTTCAGCAAGATGCACGAGCACGAGGCTCGTCTCGAGCGCCTCCAGTCGGAACGCGTCGAAACGCCGAAGGCGACGAAGCGGCTGCGGCTGCCGGGCGGCGCACTGGCCGGCGGGGGAGCGTCGCGCTCCGGTGAGATCGTCATCCGGGCGGAGGGCCTCGTCGTCGGCTACCTGCCGGGCCGGGGTGCGGTCGATCCGGACGGGCGGCCTGCCCGCGAGCCGCGGCGCGTCGCCACGGCGCCGTTCCTGGCCGCCCAGCGAGGTGACCGGATCGGCATCGTCGGGCCCAACGGCGCTGGCAAGACGACGCTCCTCCGGACGATCGCCGGCGACCTGCCGCCGCTCGACGGCACCCTGAGCTTCGGCAACGCCGTCCAGCCGGGCTATCTCGCCCAGCTGCGGGAGGCGGCGATCCCGGGCACCACGGTCATCGACGCCCTCCTCGCGGCGATCCCGGTCACGCCCGGCGAGGCGCGCGGGTTCCTCGCCCGGTTCCTGTTCCGCGGCGACGACGTCTTCAAGGAGGTTCGGGCCCTGTCGGGCGGAGAGCGGTCGCGGCTCGAGCTCGCGCTGCTCGGGATCATGCCCTCGAACCTGCTCCTGCTCGACGAGCCGACGAACCACCTCGACATCCCGGCCCGCGAGGCGATCGAATCGTTCATGACCGAATCGCCGGCGACGCTCCTCGTCGTCTCCCACGATCGGCGGTTGCTCGAGACGGTCTGCACGAGGCTGTGGGTCGTCGACGATGGCCTCGCGGTGCCGTTCAACGGCGGCTGGCGCGAATGGCGGGCGGCGGTCGCCGCCGGCTGGACGATCCGGGCGGCTGCCGAGCTCGAGGCGAAGCGGCGCATGACGCCACGGCCGGCCGGCCGACCGGCTCCGCCCCCCGCGGCCCCCACGAATGGTCGGTTGCCCCAGCCGGCAGTTCGGTCGGCGGTCCGGCCGGCGGTGCGGAAGGACAAGCTGTCAAAGGATGCATATCGACGGCTCAAGACGTCGATCGACGCGGACCTCTCGCGGCTCGGGCTGCGCAAGAGCCAGCTCGAGCTGGCGATGACGACGCCCGGAATCGCGGCGAACTTCGTCGAGATGCGGCGCGTCGCGAGCGAGCTGGCGGACGTCGAGCAGGCGCTCGCGTCGGTCGAGGACGCCTGGCTCGACCTCGAGGAGCGCGCGCCGTGACGGTTCGGAAAACGCGGGGTCGGACCGTCCGGATCGGGCTCACCGGACCGATCGGCTGCGGCAAGTCGACGGTCGCCGCATTGCTGGCGACGCGCGGCGCGGTCGTCGTCGACGCCGACGAGATCGCCCGCGCCGTGACGGCGCCCGGACAGCCCGCCCACGACGCGATTCTGACCCGGTTCGGGGATCCGGTCCGCGCGGCCGACGGCAGCCTCGATCGGGCGGCTCTGGCCCGGATCGTCTTTGCCGACCCGGCGGCGCTCGCCGCCCTCGAGGCGATCGTCCACCCGGCCGTCCGGCCCGTGATCCTCGCCGCGATCGAGGCCGCCGAAGCGGGGGCTGCGCCGGCGGTCGTCGTCGAGGCGATCAAGCTCGTCGAGGGCGGCCTGGCCGCGCT
>DASUPH010000050.1:0-6159 GCA_036276275.1 Candidatus Limnocylindrales bacterium | reverse complement strand
CAGCCTGTCCTCGAACGACTACCTGGGCCTGACCCACCAGCCCCGGCTCAAGGCCGCCGCCGACGAGGCTGTCCGGGAGTTCGGCGCCGGCTCCGGCGCGGTCCGGACGATCGCCGGGACGATGACCCTCCACGAGGATCTGGAGCGCGAGCTGGCCGTGTTCAAGGGCACGGAGGCGACCCTGACGTTCCAGTCCGGCTTCTCGGCCAACACCGGTGTGATCCCGACGATCACCGGCGAGCAGGACCTGATCGTCAGCGACGCGCTGAACCACGCCTCGATCATCGATGGGATGCGCCTGTCCAAAGCACCCCGGAAGGTCTACGGCCACGGCGATGTCGGCGCCCTGGCCGAGATCCTGACCGAGGCTCGCGAGAAGGGCCGCGACGGAACGGGACTCCCCTACCGCCTGATCCTCGTGGTGACCGACGGCGTGTTCAGCATGGATGGCGACATCGCGCCGTTGCCCGGCATCGTGGAGGCCGCGGAGGCAGCCGGAGCGGCCGTCTTCGTCGACGACGCCCACGCTTCGGGCGTCCTGGGCCGCGAGGGTCGCGGTTCGGTCGACCACTTTGGTCTGCACGGCCGGGTGGCGATCCAGGTCGGGACGTTGAGCAAGGCGGTCGGGGTCCTCGGCGGCTACGTCGCGGGCTCGCAGGACCTCCGCGACATCCTGATCCAGCGGGCCCGGCCGTTCCTGTTCTCGACCTCCCATCCGCCGGCCGTGGCCGCCGCCTGTCGCGAGGCGATCCGGGTGATGCAGGAGGAGCCCGAGCTCCACGAGACGCTGTGGACGAACACGCGCCGCTTCAAGGCCGGTCTGAAGCAGCTCGGCTTCGACACCGGCGTCTCTGAGACGCCGATCACGCCGGTCATGATGGGCGACCCCGATACCGCGGGCCGGTTCAGCCAACGGCTGTTCGAGGAGGGCGTCTTCGCCCAGCCGGTCGTCTTCCCGACGGTCGCGATCGACAAGGCCCGGATCCGGACGATCGTGACGGCCGCCCACGCCGACAGCCAGCTCGACCAGGCGCTGGAAGCATTCGCGAAGGTGGGCCGTGAGCTCAGCCTGATCTCGGGGTGACGGGGCCCGACGCCGCGACGGATATCGGCGCGCAGGCGCGCGAGCTCCCGCTCGACAGCCACCTCCACACCGATCTCTCGCCCGACAGCGACGTCCCGATCGACGCCTACGCCGCCCAGGCGGTCGAACGCGGGATCGCTGAGCTGGCCATCACCGACCATGTCGATTTCGCCCCGGGCACGCCCGCGTTCGACTTCGTCCCGTTCGCCGAGCGCGAACGGGTCGTCCGGGCGGCCGCCGAACGCTGGGCGCCGAGCGGCGTCGCGATCCGGTTCGGGGTGGAGATCACCTATGACCAGCGCTACGAGGCCGAGATCCGCCAGCACCTCCGGGATCACGCCTACGACTACGTGATCGGGAGCGTCCACGTCTACGCCGATTCGCCGTTCCATATCAGTCGCGTCGCCGGGTGGACCGCCGGCCGGCCCCTCGACGACATCGTCGCGCCCTACTTCGACGAAGTGCTGCGTGCGATCCGGTCCGGTCTGTTCGACACGATCGGCCACCTCGACTTCGTCAAGCGCTATCTCGTGCCGCACGTCCGGCCCGAACAGCTGGCCGCGGCGCCCGAGCTGTACGAGCCCTTGCTGGTTGCCCTCATCGAGACCGGAACCGCCCTCGAGGTGAACACGAGCGGGCTCCGCCAGGCCGCCCGGGAGACGTATCCGGCGGCCCCGATCGTCGATCGATTTCGGGTGCTCGGAGGCAACGGCGTCTCGGCCGGCTCCGATGCGCACCGCACGGACGCGTTCGCGGCGGGTTTGGCGGAGGGGTATCGTGTGGTCGCCGCCGCCGGGATCAGCGAGCTTGCCTTCCGTCGTGGCGGTTCCAGGGTCCGGGTGGCCCTGCCGGCCAGGTTCCTCGCGCCGGATCGGTCACGGGGGCACCGCACCTAACGAGGCAAGGCATTCAGTCGTTATGACAATCGACGACGCTGCGATCGAGCGTCTCGTGGCGGAGGCTCGCAACGGGGATTCGCGGGCCTTCGGGATGATCTTCGATCATTACCACGACTCGATCTATCGCTTCATCGCCAGCCGCGTCCAGAGCCCGTCGGACGCGGAGGACCTGACGCAGCTCGTCTTCGTCAAGGCCCTGGAGGCGCTGCCGCGATATGAGTCGCGTGGCGTTCCCTTCGGGGGCTGGTTGTTTCGGCTGGCCAGGAATGCGGTCATCGATCATATCCGGACGCGACATCAGCACGCCGAGCTGGACGCGCTGATCGAATCGGCCCACGGGGATGCGGGACCCGAGGAGATCGCCGTCGTCCGCCAGGAGCTCGACGCCGTCGGGGCGGCGCTGGCCGGTTTGACCGACGAACAGAAAGAAGCGATCGCCCTTCGGTTCTTCGCCGGGCTCTCCGCCCGCGAGGCAGCGGAGGCCATGGGAAAGCAGGAAGGCACGGTCCGCGGACTCCAGTTCCGGGCCATCGCGTCGCTGCGACGACAGCTGGGGATCGACGCCGATTCGTCGGTGGAGCCGATCGCCCGGCCAGCCCCTCGCCCCGTTCGAGTCACACAGGATGGATGACGATATGCAGGCCATCGAGGCAGGGACGGAGCTCGAGCTGCGGCTCGCACGCTACGCCCACGCCCGACTGACGCCCGATCCGAGGGCGACGGCGCGGACCCGGGCGCGGGTCATGCGCGAGGCTCGGCTGTCGTTCGAAGCCGCCCGCATCGCCGTCCATGTCACCCCGACGCTCGCGGCATCTCACGCCTCGCTCGGGCGGCGAGCGCTCATGCCGTTCCTTGCCGCCGCCGTCTGGCTGGGGATCGCGGCGGGAACGATCTCGGCCGCCCAGCCCGGCGGGCCGCTCTACCCCACCCGAATGTGGATCGAGACGGCCGTCCTTCCCGGTGCGCCGAGTGCGCGGACCGCCGCCGAGCTCGAACGTCTCGACGATCGCCTCGCCGAGGCCCTCGCTGCGGCATCGCGGGGCGACTGGGCGGCCGTCGCGGCGTCCCTGGATGCATACGGTGTCATCGCCGACGAAGCGAGCGCCCAGAGCACCGGAAACGACGAGCTCGCGGAGCTCGTGGCGGCGGCCCTCGACCGGCACCGGGCCGTCCTCACGACGATCGCCGCGAGCCTCGCGGACAAGGGCAACACGACCGCCGCGGAAGCGATCGAGCGCAACGTCGAGCGGGCGATCCAGCACAACGCGGCGGTCCTGGAGGTCCTCGACAACGATCGGGCCGCGCCCCAGGGTGGAAACGGCGGCGCAACAGGCGGGAGCGGCGGGAGCGGCGGGAGCGACGGGAACGGCGGGACCGGCGGCGCAGGCGGTGGCGGGTCGGCCGGCCACACGCCGGGTCCTCACCCGACACCGAAGGCCGGCGACGACAAGCCGACGAAGACGCCCAAGCCCGAGCGCACCCCCGCATCCGACCGCAGCCCGCGCAACTGAGCCGAGCGGCCGGGGACGCCGGCCGGCCTCCCCCACTGGCCGGCAGGGTCGTAGGCTTGACGCGCGATGTCTTCACCGACGCTGCAGCTGACGGTCCTCGGGGCGGGCCCGTCCTACACCGATCGACCAGGGGCGACGGGGGCCGCGTATCTCGTCGAAGGGGCCGGGACCGCGATGCTGCTGGATCTCGGTCAGGGCTCGTTCCCGCGGCTGACGGCGGCGATCGAACCGAGCCGCCTCGACGCGGTCGTGATCAGCCACCTCCATCCCGACCATTTCATCGACCTCATCCCGCTCCGGCTCTACCTGTTCTATGAATTCGCCCCACCGCGCCGCGTCCCGGTCCTCGGCCCGGCGGGGCTCGGCAGCCGGATCGACGGTCTCCACGAAGCGCCCGGCTTCACGGCCGCTGCGCTCGACTGCGTCCAGCTCGGAAGCGGGGAGCGCAAGATCGGCAGCCTCACGCTCGAATCGCGACTCGTGGCCCACACCGACGAGAGCTACGCAACCCGGCTCAGCGTCGCCGGCGGCCCCGGACTCGTCTACTCCGGCGACTGCGGCGCGGCCGACGACCTCGCCCCGCTCATCCGTCCCGGCGACACGCTCCTCGTCGAGGTGTCCTTTGGTGCCGGTCCGGTCCCGGAGGGTGTCCTCCACCTGGACGCGCCGGCGATCGCCCGGCTCGTCGAGGCGACCACGCCGGGCAACGTCCTGCTGACCCATCTCCAGATGGGGTTCGATCGCGAGGCAGCGGTGAGGGTCGTCGCAGATGCATCGACCGCCCCGGTTCACCTCGTCGATCCCGGCGATCGCTATCGGATCTGAGCGGAGACGCGGCCGGCACCATCCTGCCAAGGACCGTCCGCTAGGCTTGAGACGCCACGCTCACGAGGAGGACCAACCGCTTGCAGGTTCAGCTCCGGTCGGCCGCGCCGGCTGATATCCGCCCCGGACGGCGGCCAGAGGCCATCGCCAGTCGGGTTGCCGACCGGCTCCGGTCCAGCCTCGAGGATCCCGGGACCGTCCTGCCGTTGCTGCTGATCCTGGCCTTCGCCGCCCGGGTCGTCTGGCTCGACCTGCCGCAGCACTCGCTCATCTTCGACGAGGCGTACTACGTCAACGCCGCGCGGATCCTGCTTGGCTGGAGCGTCGAGCCGGGCGCCCACTACGCGGGCGCTGCGGCCGGCCTCGACCCGAACATGGAGCATCCGCCGCTCGGGAAGCTGGTCCTGGCCGGGTCGATGCTGGTCTTTGGTGACAACGGCCTCGGTTGGCGGATCCCGAGCGTCATCGCCGGGATGACCGCCCTCGCGGCCCTCTACGGCATCGTCCGGGCCGCGGGCGAGACGGCCTGGATGGCGATCCTTGCCGTCGGGCTCCTCGCCTTCGACAACCTGACGCTCGTGCATTCCCGGATCGGGACGCTGGACATGCTCGTCCTGGCGCCGATCCTCGTCGGAGCATGGCTTGCCCTTCGCGATCGGTGGGCCCTCGCCGGGATCGCGATCGCCTTCGGCCTTCTCATCAAGCTGACGGCCATCTACGCGCTGGTCGCGGTCCTGACGCTGCTCGCGATCCGCATCCTGGCGACCTGGCGCGAAAACCGGCGCGTTCGCCTCGCCGACCTGCGGCCCGGCGTCACCCTGGTCATCGTGTCGATCGGCCTGTTCCTGGCCGGTCTCTGGGCGCTGGACGTCCGATACACGACCTACGCGTCACCGATCGATCACGTCGCTCACATGGTCGAATACGGCACGAAGCTGCGATCGTCCGTCGACCGGGCGGGCATCTGCGCGACCAACGACAGTGCACCGTGGGAATGGCCGTTCAACGAGTGCCAGATCACCTACCTTCGCGTGGATGTGACGGTCCGCGCCGGTGAGACGATCGTCTCGAAGGTCCCCTCGATCGACTTCCGCGGGGCGCTCAATCCGCTGCTGGCCGGGGCGATCCCGTTGGCAGTTCTCTTCGCCGCCTGGCTGGCGTGGCGGACGAAGAGCCAGCTCGCCCGGTGGGCGATCGTGTGGGCGGCCGCGAACTATCTGCCCTACGTGGTCCTTGCCATCGTCAACCACCGGATCACGTACATCTACTACTTCCTGCCCGTGATCCCGGCGATCGCGGTCGCGGTCGCGATCCTCCTGCTCAGGGCCGGATTGCCGCGCTTCGTGCTGTGGGGGTTTCTGGTCTCGTTCGCCGTCGGGTTCGCCGCCTACTTCCCGTTCCGAACGATCCCCTGATCGCCCCGGCCGACCGGTGACAACGCCGGGCGCCATCCCGGGCATCGCACGACGGACACGAAAGAACCGGGATGCGGCGTTGGCCGCATCCCGGTTCGGGTCTCGGGGCTTGGGGGTTGACTACTTGCGGTCGGTGACGCCCTTCGGCTGAAGCAGCAGGATCACCGCCAGGATCGTGGCGAGGCCGAGGAGAACGAGGCGGAACCCGTCCGCGCTGCCGGTCGTGACCGAGCTGGCCACGGCGTCGGTCGCCGGAGGCGTGACGCCGGGGGTGCCTTCCGCGCCGAGCTCGCCGCCTGACAACGAGCTGGTCGTCGTCGTGGAGGAGATCTCCGACTCGCTGCCGGTCGACGTCGTCTCGGTCGTCGTGTCCGACGTGTCCGTGGTCTCGGTCGTCGTGTCCGACGTGTCCGTGGTCTCGGTCG
>DASUPH010000049.1:0-2824 GCA_036276275.1 Candidatus Limnocylindrales bacterium | reverse complement strand
GCGGTGGCGGACGAGACGATCGCCCGCCCGGCGCCCATCGCGTACGCCAAGGTGCCCGAGACGGTCTGGTCGAGGTCGGGGTACGGCGTGACGAAGATATCGGCCGCCTCGAGCCAGCGGGTCAGCTCGACGCGACCGACGAAGCGATCGACGAACTGGACCTGGCTGCCGATGCCGAGCGCCTTGACCCGCGCGACGAGGCGGTTCCGATACGCTTCGCCCTCGACCCGGATCAGGTCCGGCTCGGTGGGTCCCACGATCACGTAGATCGCGGTGGGGTGCGCCTCGACGACGGCCGGCATCGCGTCGAGCATCAGCTCGACGCCCTTGGCGGGACCGAGGAGACCGAACGTCAGGATCACCTGGCGGCCCTCCAGCCCGAGGCCCGGCTTCAGGGTCGCCGGGTCGACGAGCGGCAGGTCAGGGATGCCGTGTGGGATCAGGTTGATGCGGGCCGGCTCGACGCCATAGACCTCGGTCAGGAGCGTCGCAGCTGAAGCCGACATGACGACCGTCGCCGCGACGCTGCTCGCGAGGGCAGCAAGGATCGCCCGCTGGTCCGGCGTCGGCGTGCGGAGGACCGCATGGAGTGTCGCGACCGCCGGCAATTCCAGGGCGCCGACGAAGTCGAGCACGCTCGAGCCGTTGGGCCCACCCCACGTCGAGAAGTCGTGCTGGATCGAGACGACATCGGCACAGTCGCCGAGCGACCGGGCGACCCGGGTGTAGTCATCGGGCTCGTCGCGGCGGATCCGGTGATGGACCTCGCGCGGGTACGCGGCGAGGGGCTCGGGCGGGTGGAGGGCGACGATCTCGGCGCGGCCCGATGCCGACCCGAGGTCGCGGGTGAACGTGGCGACCCCACACCGCAGCGGCGGATACGTGGAGACGAAGGCGTTTCGCAGGATGCCGGGGTTCCTCTCGAGGGTCGCGTCCGCCGCGATCGCGGGCGGACCACCGTGCTCCCGAACAGGGATGGCAGATCGCACGGTCCGTTCGAAGGATGACCACGCGGAGCAGGCCACGTCGCGTGGCGAGCACCCACCATAGCACGGCTCGAACGGAACCCCTCTCATCGCGGGCCCTCGCGGGGCTCGAAACGGGACCTTCGGCGGGTGGCCGCTGCGACGTCTGGCTGATGGGGTCCGGGGCCCGGAAGTCCCACGCTCTGCCTTCGGTGCCGCCCCCGGAGATGTCCATGCCCGGCTCACAGCCGAGAGTCCGCCGCCCGATCCTGCTGCTGCTCGTGTATGGCGTCTTTCTGGCGCTGGTCGGGATCACCGCGACCGCCCAGGCGGCGATGGTCTCCGCGCACTTCTCGGCGGCGACGCTCAACGATGTCGTCGGCAGCGATGCGGCAACGATCCGGACGTTCGTCAACGCCCATCTCGACGCCCGCTACCTCGACGCGACGGGCCCGGGTCCAACCGCCGCGCAGCTCGCCGTCCTCGACGAGCGGCTGGGGACGCTGACCGCACCGGGCCAGATCCTGCGGGTCGAGCTCCGGATGCCGGACGGTCGGGTCCTCGCCGCCAACGACCCGTTGGCCGAGGGACGGCTCGTGGCAGCGGACGCTGTCTTCGCCCTCGCGGCCGGCGGCACCCCGCAGGCGGCCGTCGTGGCCACGGCCGATGCGGGCGCCGGGACGGCCGTCATCGGACCCGACCGCCTCATCCGCGAGTACCTGCCCATCACGAGCAACGGCCAGGTTCGCGCGGTCGTCGGCATCTGGCGCGACGCCGAACCCGTGCTCCAACGGCTGAGCGACGTTCGCCGTGACGTCGTCCTCGTGACCCTCAGCGCCGGTCTCATCGCCGCGGCGCTCCTCTTCCTCGTCTTCCGCTCCGCCCAGGGCCGGATCACGCGCCAGACCGCGGAGCTCCTCGAGGCGACCCGGCGCGACCCCCTCACCGGGACCCTGAACCACGGGGCGCTCGTCGCTCACCTCGCCGACGAGGTGGAGAAGGCGCGGGCGGCCGGCCTGCCGCTCGGCGTCGCCCTCGTCGACATCGACAACTTCCGGTTGCTCAACGACAACCATGGTCACGCCGCCGGCGACGCGGCCCTCATGGCCGCGGTCGGCCTGCTACGGGAGAGCGTGCCCGAGCGCGTCGTGCTGGGCCGGTACGGGCCCGACGAGTTCCTCCTGATTGCGCCGCCGGACGTCGTGGTCGCGCTCGAGCCCGCCCTCGAGCGCCTCCGCACCGCCCTGGCCGACCTCAGCCTGCAGTTCGAGATGACGGAGCGCCTGCCCGTCACGGTCAGCGCCGGGCTGTGCACCTATCCCGAGCACGGCGCGTCGGTCACCGTCCTGCTGGCGGCCGTCGCGAGCACGCTCGAGGAGGCGAAGGCGAGCGGCGGCGACGCGATCCGGCTCGCGGGCCTCGCGTCCGAGGACCGCGTCGGGTCGTCGGGCTTCGACATCCTCCAGGGTCTCGTGATCGCGGTCGACACGAAGGACCGCTACACGAAGCGCCACTCCGAGGACGTCTCCCGCTACGCCCTGTTCCTGGCCGCGCGCTTCGGCGTCGAGCCGGAGCTGCTCCGCTCCATCAAGGTCGCCGGCCTGCTCCACGACATCGGGAAGATCGGCATCCCGGACCAGATCCTGCGGAAGCCGGGCAAGCTCACCGAGGCCGAGTTCGCGATCGTCAAGCAGCACGTCGCGCTCGGCGACATGATCGTCCGCGACCTGCCGGACATCGACCTGATCCGGGCCGGGATCCGCCACCACCATGAGCGCTGGGACGGCGCCGGGTATCTCGATCACCTCGAGGGCGAGGGCATCCCCCTGATCGCCCGGATCCTCGCGGTCGGCGATGCA
>DASUPH010000048.1:0-2065 GCA_036276275.1 Candidatus Limnocylindrales bacterium | reverse complement strand
TCGTCTTCGATCCGGCAACCGTCCGGTCCGATGCGTCGGTCGACGACCCGTCCCGGGACCCGGTCGGCATTGATGAGGTCATCGTCGCCGGAACCCTCGTCGTCGACCGCGGCCAGCCGACCGGAGCGCTGCCCGGACGCGCCCTCCGACGCGGCCGCGACTGACGCCGGGACCATCGTTGCCGGGCCCGCCGAAGGCCGGAAATTCGACGCCGGGGCGGCCGACGGCGAACGGCGTCCGCGGCGCGGTCCCGGCCGCGCGGACACGCCGACCGGGTTTCCGGCGGCGACGTTCTCGGGGCGGTAGGCGGTCGATGGTCAGGCCTGCGCCGGCTGGAGGACCCCCGTCCCCACCTCTGCTTCGTCGCTCTGACGAGCCATCAAGTCCCAGAGTCGCTGGCGCTCCTCGTAGAGACGCCCCTCGGCATCGGGCAGGGCAACCTCGGCCGGCCGATCCGGACTGATCTCCGCCCACCCGAGCGACAGGCGCAGCATCACGGCGCCCGCCTCGAGCCAGAGGTCGCAGGCGCTTCGGATCCGCTCGACGAAGTTGATCGCCCGGATCTCGTCGGTCTCGGTCAGGATCACCCCGAACCTGGTCGGCCCGAGGCGAGCCACATGATCGGTGGCCCGGGCGTTCTTGCGCATCGTCGTCGCGATCGGCGGGATCAGGCGTCCGGCCGCCTCGTCGCCGAGTCGACCGGCCAGCCGATCGAGACCGGACAGCTCGACGAGGACGATCGTGGCCGGCCTGTGGAAGCGCTGGACGCGCGCCTCCTCCTCGGTGAGCCAGCGCGCCCAGGCCGGCCCGAGATCGAGGCCGGTTGCCGGGTCCGTCGCCGACGCGTTGGCCGATGCGACGATCATGCCGGCGTCGGCCGGGCGGGCGGGAAACCATGGCGCCCCGGCCGAGACCGCCGCCGGCCGCGCTCGGCCAGCGATCCCGCTGCCCGGGCCGCCGTCCGTCGCCAGGCCAGCGGCCGGGAGGGTCATTGCCGATGGCCGTCGGTTGCGAAACCGCGGAACGAGGACGGCCACGACGGCGATGACGAGGTTGACGGCGACCGCGATCAGGATGATGTCTTCGGTCTTCATGTCGATGAGTGCTCCCGCGAGCCGAGGTGGGCGACGAGACGAGGCTCGCCGCCCGGATGAGCCCTCAAGATAGAGGCCGAACGGGGGATATGACGATGGTCCGGGGTCGGAATAGGACGAATGGCGGTGCGATGCGGCACCGACGGCAGGGGACTGCTGGAGGAAGGTCCGGATGGCGCCTGCTGGGTGCCCTGCGGACCGGTTCGAGGCGGTCCCGATCGGTCTGGCGGAGTCCGAGGCGGGGCCACCCGCGGTGGTACCCTCACGCGCCAGAGGAGGGACTTGTTGCCGCGATGACGATCCGGACCTCGCCCGGCCGGACCACGAGCCCGGTTGCCCCGCACCGGGAGGCGCCGGACCCGCTCATCGTCGATCGCGACGCCATCGTTCCGGGTCGCGTGCGACACCCGTCGCCGCTCCGCCGCGAGGGTCCTGCCAAGCTCACCGGCGAGGCGAAGTACGCCGACGACCTCGTGTTCCCGGGCGCCTGGTTCGGGGCCACGATCCGTTCGACCGAAGCCCACGCCCGGTTCGACGGCTTCGACCTCGATCCATCGCTCGATTGGTCCCGGATCGCGGTCGTCACTGCCGCCGATATCCCGGGCGACAACGTCGTCAGCCTGATCAGCGACGACCAGCCGGTCCTCGTCCCGAGCGGCGGCGAGATCCAGCACCACGCCGAGCCGCTCGTCCTGCTGGCCGCCGCCGACCGCGACACCCTCCGTCGCGCCCGCCGCGGCGTCTCGATCCGCTCGACCGCCCTCCCGCCCGTCTTCGACCCGCTCGCGAGCGACCACGTCTTCGCCCACTACGAGATCGCCACGGGCGACCTCGACGCCGGTTTCGCCGGGGCGGACCTCGTCCTCGAGGGCGAGTATCGGGTCGGCCACCAGGAGCAGCTCTATATCGAGAACAACGCGATGATCGCCGTCCCCCGCGAGGACGGCGGAGTGACCCTCCACGGCAGCCTC
>DASUPH010000047.1:0-9432 GCA_036276275.1 Candidatus Limnocylindrales bacterium | reverse complement strand
GCCCGGATGATGATGCTCGGGCTCCACCTGACCGACCGCGAGCCGTTCCACACGATCTACCTGTCGGGGCTCATCCGCGACGCCCAGGGCCTGAAGATGTCGAAGACGAAGGGCAACGTCGTCGACCCCCTGGCGGTGATCGAGGAGTCCGGCGCCGACGCGCTGCGCTTTGCCGTGATCCACGGCTCGACACCGGGTCTCGACCAGCGGTTCGCTGACCAGAAGCTCGAGAGCGGCCGGACCTTCGCCAACAAGCTCTGGAACGCGACGCGTTTCGTGATCGGCGCACGGCCGGCCGGGATCGCGGCCGGACTTGACCGCCGCGAGCTGGATCCCGCCCACCTGGGGCCGGCCGAGCGATGGATCCGTTCGCGGGTCGCCGCGACGATCGCCGCGGTCGATCGGGCCATCGCCGATGACGCGTTCGGCGTGGTGACGAGATCGCTCTACGACGGCATCTGGTCCGACTTCTGCGATTGGGGGCTCGAGCTGGCGAAGGTCCGCTTGAGCGACGACGCGTTGCCGGCCGAGACGCGCGAGGCGACTTGGTGGACCCTCGTCGAGGCGCTCGACACGTATCTGCGGCTGCTCCATCCGGTCATGCCGTTCGTGACCGAGGAGTTGTGGGCCGCCCTGCCCCACCGCTCGACCGACCCGGGCCTGTTGATCGTCGCCCGCTGGCCGGCCCCGGCCGGCCGCGACGAGATCGTCGAGAGCCAGGTCGGGTCGTTGATCGAGCTCGTTCGAGGAATCCGCAACGCCCGCGCCGAGGCACGGATCGAGCCCGGTCTGTGGCTGCCCGTCGACGTGACCATGGGGCAGCGGATCGGCGACACGTTCGAGGCGCTCCGCCCGGCCATCGCCCGGCTGGCGCGAGCCCGGCCGCTCGAGAGGCACCTGACCCCGGAGGCGCTCCACGCTGCGACCCGCGGAGCGGCGACCGGGCTCACGGTCATCGCCGGCGAGATCGAGGCCGTCGTCGGCCGGCCGACGGGCGCCACCGACGCCGCGGCCGGCGCATCGGCGGCTGCGGATCGTGCCCGTCTCGAGAAGGAGCTCGTCGAGGCCGAGGGCCATCTCGCGGCGGCTCGTGCGCGTCTCGCCAACGACGCGTTCATCGCGAACGCCCCGCCGCCGGTCGTCGCGGGTGCCCGCGCGAGTGAGGCCGAGCTCGCCGACCAGGTCGCCCGACTGCGGGCCAGCCTCGACGGCTGACGCGCGCGAGGAGGCCGCCGCGGATGTCCGCGACGGGGTTCAGTCGGGGACGGTCGGCGTCGGCACCAGGTCCGCGACCACCGGCCAGTGGTCGGACGCGTCGCCTGCCTCGTCGGCAACGCGGCAGTCGATCGTGCTCAGGCCCCGGGTCAGGACGTGGTCGATCGCGAACGGCCCGCAGGTCCGCCGACGGGGGTCGCCCGGGGCGAGACCGGCCGCGGCGAACGCATCGTCGAAGGAGCCCGCGAGCGGCGCCAGCTCGGCGGCGTCGAGAGGGGCGTTGAAGTCACCGCTGACGATCAGCGGCCCGTCGAGGGCGGCGGCCAACCCGGCCAGCCCCGAAGCCTGCTGCTCACGCTGGTTGCGCCCGATGTAGGTCAGGTGAGCGGTGACGACCGCCGGCCCGGATCCGGCGGCGCCGGTTCCGCCCGCCAGCCGTCCACCGACCGCGCAGCGGGGCTCCCGATGCCCGGGCTCCGCGTCGCGGTACGCGACCCCGGCCTGCGGATCGTCGGCGTCCGGTGGCTCGAGGAGGTCGCCATCGGCCGCCCGTGGCAGACCCGTCACGAACCCGTCGACGAGCGGCTCCCGGCTGAGGATCGCGTTGCCCCAGCTCGCGCTGCCGACCACGCGACGCGTCTCCGGCTCGATCAGCGGGAACGTGTGGATGGCGCCGTAGCGGGCATGGCGGCCCGTGAGCCGGGCGAGATCCGACGGTTGATCGTGGATCTCGCCGTCGACGTTCATGATCGTGACCTCCTGGAGGGTCACGACGTCCGGATCGAGTGAGACGAGGAACGCGGCGACCCGCTCGAGCCGCTCACGGCGGACGTGCCGCCACCAGGCGGGCGGAAAGGGCTCGCCGGGCCCGATCGCGGCCCGGATGTTCCAGCTGACGACGCGGAGCGGACGCGTCTGTCGCAACTCGGCCGGCCAGACGGCGGCGGTCACCCGACCGCCGCCGATCGACGCGCTACTTGACCGAGCCCGCCAGCAGGCCCTGGACGAAGAAACGCTGGAGGCTGAAGAAGACGATCAGCGGGACGAACATGAGGATGAACGCGCCCGCCGCCAGCAGGTGCCACTCCGTGCCGTACTGGCTGAGCAGGTTCTGGATGGCCTTGGTCATCGGCCACGCATCGCCGCGCTGGACGAACACGAGGGCCATGAGGAGATCGTTCCAGACCCACAGGAACTGGAAGATCCCGTACGCGGCGATCGCCGGGACGGACAGCGGAACGACGATCTTGCGGAAGATCCCGAGGGTCGACGCGCCATCGATCCGGGCGGCCTCGATCAGGTCGCGTGGCAGCGTGATGAAGAAGTTCCGTAAGAGGAAGATCCCGAACGGCAGGGCGAATGCCGTATGGGTCAGCCAGATCGCGCCGAAACCGTTCAGGAGGCCGGTCGGGGCGAAGAGCTTGAGCAGGGGGATGAAGGCAACCTGGAGCGGGATCATCAGCAGCGCGACGACCAGCAGGAACAACCCATCGCGGAACGGGAAGTGCAGCCACGAGAACGCGTACGCCGCCATCGAGGCGAGCGTGACCGGGATCAGCGTCGACGGGATCGCGATGAGCGCGGTATTGACGAACGCACGGAGCATGCCCTGCGAGTTGAGAACCGCCGCGTAGTTCTCGAACGTGAACCGGAACTGGAGGAAGCTCTCCCACCAGCCCGTCACCTGGATGTCGCTGCGCGGCCGGAACGATGTCACGAGGAGGCCGACCGTCGGCGCCAGCCAGATCAGCGCGATGAGCCCGAGGGCGATGTGGATGGGCGTTCGGTTCAGCGCGCGAATGATCCGCGCGCTCGTTGTCCGTTCGCTGACCTCGACGCGGGGCTCCGACAAAGCGGTCATGAGCGCGTACCTGCCGGCATCTAGGTCACCCTCGCGCTGCGGAACCGACGGATGTTGTAGGCCATGACCGGGACCAGGAGGACCAGCATGATCACGGCGATCGCCGCCCCTCGCCCGAACTGCCCGCCCGGGATCGAGTCCTGGTACATCGTGAAGGCGATCACCCGGCTCGCGGTGCCTGGGCCGCCGTTCGTCAGCACGTAGATCAGGTCGAACAGCTTGATCACGTTGACGATCAGCGTCACGGCCAGCACCGAGATCGGCAGGCTGACCATCGGGATGATGATCCGGAAGAACACCTGCCGTTCGCTCGCGCCGTCGACGCGGCCGGCCTCGAGGACCTCGCTCGGGATGCTCTTCAATGCGGCCGAGAGGATGACCGTCGCAAAGCCGACGGATCCCCAGATGCCGGCCGTGATCAGCGCCGCGTTGACGAGTGAGGTGTTGCCGAGCCACGACAGGCCACCGTTGGTGAACGGGGCCACGATCGCGTTCAGCAGGCCGATGTTCTTGTCAGGCGCGTAGACGAAGTTCCAGATGATCGCCAGCGCGGTCGCCGCGATCGCCATCGGCAGGAAGACGACGGCCTTGATGAGCGACTCGTACCGCACCCGGGAAGCGAGGACCGCCACGACCAGCCCGAGGAAGATGACGAAGCCGGTGTAGAACACGCCCCAGAGCAGGTTGTTCCAGATCGCGCCGGACGGCGGGAACGTGCTCAGGTTGAGGAAGCTCTTGTCCTTGAACAGGGCCACGAAATTGTCGAACCCGACCCACTCCGTGAACTCGCCGCGGCGGCCGCGGTTGAAGGCGAGGGCGATCGTGTAGATCGTGGGATAGACGAGAAGGACGACCAGCAGGATCGCCGGCGGTCCGAGGAAGATCAGGGTCGTGCGATCGTAGCGGCGACCCGCCACCGTGGCGGCAGGTGGTGGCTTTGCAGCCGGCACCGTGCCGCCCAGCGCGGCTTGATCGCGGGCAGGTCCGAGTGGTTCGAAGCCCACGCTGAAGTCCCCTTCAGGGGATCGTGGCGGGAGGGCCCGGTGGACCCTCCCGCACGTCCCTTACATCAAAGGGATGCTGCCGTCACTCGGCGTCCCAGGCGGCCTTGACGCGCGCCTGGAAGTCGGCCCAGTCGATCTTTTCGCCCTTGATCGCTCGCTGCAGGAGCGGGCCCATGTTCTCACCCTGGATGCCCGCCGGCAGGAGGTCGGATCCGTCGTAGCGGATCGCCGTTGCATCGACGAGGGACTTGGCCTCGCGAATCACGAGGTCATTCGGGTACTTGTCGGTCCCGACGCCCTTGTTCGGCGAGACGATCGCGCCGGTGCTGGCCCACACGGTGTTGGCCTCGGGCGTGATCATGTACTGGAGGAAGGTCTTGGCCTGCGCGGTGTCGGTGAGAGCACCGATCACGTCGCCGCCGAAGGTGGTCACGTCCGGCCCGCCGAAGCTCGGGAACGGGAACCAATCGATGGTCTCGCCCGGCTTGAGTTCCTTGTTGGTCTGGCCGATGGCGATGCCGCCGACGAAGCCACCCTCGTAGAACACGCCCGCCTCGGGGGTCGGCTTGAAGACCTGCGCGATGGCATCGGTCCAGGCACGGCCCACGGCCTTGTCGATGCCACCCACGACGTACGTGTCGTTGATGACCTCGAGCATGGTGTCGACGGTCTTCTGGACGGTCGGGTCGGACCAGTCGCCCTCCTTGCTGAACAGCTTGTCGTAGGCATCGACGCCCGCCTGGCGGATGTAGATGCTCTCGAACCAGTCGGTCAGGTTCCAGTCATCCTTGGCGCCGAGGGCCATGGCGCCCGGCTTGCCATTGAGCGTGGTCAGGGCCGCCTTGAACTCATCCCACGTCTTGGGCGCCGTGACGGCGGCCGTCTTGAAGACGTCGGGGCGGAACCACATCGTGCCCTTGTTGTTGTACTTGGCCGGCAGTGCGTAGAGGGTGCCGTCCACGGTGCCTGCGCCGAGGAAGCCCTCGGGGTAGCTCTGGGTGAGCGTTGCGGGGTCGATCCCCATGTCGGCGACCTTCTTCAGCGCCCCGTCCTTCACGAACCGACGCAGGAATCCGATGCCCGGGATGATCGCGATGTCGGGCGGGTTGCCGCCCGTGATCCGCGCCTGAAGGGTCGTCGAGTAGGTCTGACGATCCGCTTCGTAGTTGACCGTGATGCCCGTCTTGGTGGTGAATGCCGCGAGCATCGCCTTGAAGGCGGCTTCCTCGCTGCCGCCCCAGAGCGACAGGACGTTGAGTGAGCCGCCGGCTGTGACCGAGCCGCCGGGCTCCGTGCTGCCGCCGGTGGCCGGCGGTGTCGATGGCGTGCCGCTGCCGCCCGGCGTCGGCGTTGCCCCGCCGCCGCATGCGCTGAGGACCAACATTGTCACGACGGACAATGTGATCAGACGCGGGAACTTGGCCATGTGGCCTCCTCCTCTGCTGACGGTGGTGTCGGGCGGACCGACCCCACGATCCGGACCGAAGCCCGGATGCGTCGTCAGGTGATAGCCCCGTCGGGGGCCTGGTCCCGGCCGCGCCGGGTCGCTGGTCGACGAAGACCGACCGTCCGTTGATCTCCTCGGGCTCCGGCTCGACGAGCGGCGAGTGCCATCCCTGTCGCGGAGCAACGTCAACGGTTGATCGGGCGCGTCGCCGTGCCGGATCGTGTCATCCACGGCCGAGACTACCGGCGGCGTCTCGGCGCTGTCAACGTTACAGCGACATCTCGGATCGTGGGCACCTCGAGTGGGGCGGCGTCGAGCTCATCCAGGCGACGCGGGCCGGATCCGGATGGTCCTGATCTCCCAGGCCGACAGCGACACCGCGACCGAGCCGTCCGGCTCGACGGGCAGGTCCGCACCGATCCGCCCGAGCAGGTCGACCTCCGTCGCGGCCACGATTCGCTGCGGTCCGCGGAGAACCGCGATCGTCCGCGATGGGTGCTCGGCGACGACGCGGACCTCCAACCAGTCACCGCGACGCCGGAGGGCGGACAGGACGACGCCGTCACCGCTCAGATCCAGGCCCGCCTGGGGACCGCGGTCGCCGGTCGTGCCCGCGGCGCTCGCGACGCCGGTCCGGGCGCCGGTTCCGCGGGTCGTGACGAACGGCAGGTGGTAGGCCTCGCTCGCGGCCAGGACGCCTGCGCTGACCCACGAACCGGCGTGGGGCAGGAGCGCGAAGCCGAACCGCCACGGTCCGACGAGCTGGGCGCCGGGGACGGGCACCTCGGGCCCGGCGGGGTCCTCGCGGGACGGGTTGTCGTTGCGGCTGATCAACCCGGTCGATCGCAGGACGGTCAGGGCGAGCTCGCGCCCGTCGACCAGCTCGTATTCGGTCACGTGGTCGAGGAGGACGCTGACGCCCGCCGCCTGGACGAAGCCGTGAGCCGGGAACGTCGGCGTCGGCACCTCACCGTGCCCGGCCTCCTCCGTGAGACCGCGGTCGACCACGGCGAACTGGCCGTCGGCCGACGAGTGGTCGGTCGGGGCGGGGAGCGGGACGTGCCAGCGGACCCGATGGTCCCGGGCTGGGTTCGTGAACGCGATCCCGATCCGGACGAACGGCTCACCGACCCGCAGCTCGACGTTCGTGGTGACCTCGACGAGGGCGGTGGCATCGCTGCGATCGACGCCGCCGGGGAGGAGCCCGACAGGCCAGTCGTAGCGGCTGACGATGTCGAGCGAACCCCGGATGGGTCCGCGCTCGATGGGCTGGACGACAACGACGGACGGCTGGTCCACGATCCGATCGTCGGCCGGCGGTCCGTAGTTGTACGTGTCGCCGTAATCGCCGCCGTCGACGAGCCGTCCGACGCCCGCCAGGCGGACATCGGCGGTCTCGATGTCGAGCGTGCCGTCGTCGCCGACCGTGACGCGGACCTTGTCATTGGCGATCGACCGGTCACCGACCGTGACCGCCGACAGGTCCTCGGCGCCGGGGATCCCGACCGTGCCCTCGACCGCCCGAACCGCGGAAGCCCCAAGCGCCGGCGCCGGGACCGACGCGACGAGCCGTCGCCGGTCGCCCCGAACGACGAGGACCTCCCAGGTCTCGTCCGGGTCCTCGGCCGTCGTCGCGGCCACCGCGTCGAGAAGCGTGTCGACGTCGAAGTCGTCCGGCGCCTCGGGATCGTCCACGAGCAGGCGCAGTTGCGGCGGGCTCGTGTCGCGCTGGACGAGGTGCCCATCGAGCGAGTGGCCGAACAACTCGCGTCCGTGGAGGCGGCGGGCAAAGAGCTCGGGCACCTGGCGGCCGGCGAGGCGCAGCCGGCGAAGGACCGTCTCGGGTTGCTCGACGAGCTGCGTCGGGACCCGCCGCCCGTCGGCCAGCTCCAGCTCGACCGTCTCCCACGCGGCCGGGACGTCGTGGTCCACCTCGACGACGTCGATTCGATCGACGGGCGAGGGGTTGACGACGACGACGCTGCCCCGCGGAGCGGCGGCCGCCAGCGGCCGCATCGCCGCCGCGGCGATGCCGCGACCGATCTGCTCCGCCTCGGCGAACCGGGTGAGGACCTGGTTGACGACCGCGTCCTGCGAGCAGCCGCAGATCGAGTCGTGGGCCGAGTTGTCGACGACCCGCCGCCAGGCGAGCTCCAGCAGGCGCTCCGGCCAGGCGCCGCCGTGGAGTGCCGCAATGGGCTCGGCGTAGCGCTCGAGGACCCGCTCCGCCCTCGCCGCCGCCGCCTTGATGTCGATCCGGGCCGAGGTGACGTTCATCAGCATGTTCGCCCGGGCGGCCGAGCGAAGCTCACCCGTCCAGACCGGCGGCGTCGCGGCGTCGGGGACGGTCACGTCGGCGGCAGCCGCATCGAAACCATGGATGTACCGGGTCAGCGTCTCGATCCGGACCACGATGTCGTCGCGCCGGCCGTTCGCGTCCGCGACGATCTCGGCCAGGCGCGGCGAGGGGACGGCATGATCCGTGCCGTACATCGCGAGGATCGACGCGTCGCCATAGAAGGCCCGGCCGGCATCGACATAGCGGCCGACCTTGTCCGCCAGCCGGTCCGGGATCGCGAGCAGGTAGGCACCGTTGCCGTAGCCCCCGACGAGGTACTCCGTCCGGACCTCGGAGCCGTCCGGCGAGCGCCAGGTGAAGGCGTGGTGGTCGATCGCAGCCGGCACGCCGCGCCAGACGACCGCGTGGCCGATCCCGGCCCGGCGGAGGATCTGGGGCATCTGGGCGATGTGACCGAACATGTCCGGGAGGTAGCCGACCGGCATCGCCGCGCCGAGCGCCTCGGCCGCGTGCCAGCCGATCTCGAGATTCCGGATGATCGTCTCCCCGGAGACCAGGAACTCGTCCATCAGGATCTGCCACGGCCCGATCGCCAGGCGGCCGGCGGCGATGAGCCGCTCGATCCGGAGCCTGCCCGCCGGGCGGACCTCGAGGTAGTCGTCGACGGTCGCGACCTGGCCGTCGAGCGTGAAGGCGAGCCGCTCGTCGGCCTCCATCGAGTCCAGGAGCTGGTCAACAAGCTCGACGAGCCGCATCCGGAAGACCTGGAAGGGCTCGTACCACTCGCGATCCCAGTGGGTGTGCGGGACGAGGTGGATGACCGTTGCGGCTGCCGGCATCGACGCGGTCACGATGCGACCGCTGCCGCTTCGCCGCCGATCTCGAGACCGCGTTGGGCGGCGAGTCGGGCGATCGCCCGCTGGCACGTGACGATGTCGGCCCGGCCGTCGGCGACCCCGGTTCGCGGCGGGGCGCCGTCGCGGATCAGGTCGCGGAAGGCGAGGAGCTCGGTCTCGAACGCCTCCTCGATCGAGTCGGACACGACCCGGCGTCGGGTCTCGTTCCGGCCGGTCGCCACCGTGAGCAGGGTCGGTTGGTGGAGCCGGTACGGCGACGGGAACGTGAGCTCGACCGATCCCCCGACATGGTGGAAGCGGACGTCCTCGCGATACGCCGGGTAGTCCTCGAGGAAGTGCCAGCCGATCGACACCCGGGTCTCGTCGGCGAGCCGGCCATGCAACGCCACCGAGGCCGGGAACTGGTCGGGTGGCCAGGTGTCCACCCGATCGATGGCGACGACGACCTGGCCGGCGACGGCCCGGATCACCGACAGCTCGTGGACGATGCTCCCGAGGAGGATGTTGCCGTAGAGGCGCCCCAGCGCGTCCGCGGCGGGCCCGATCGCGTTCCGGACGAGGGCGTCGGTCGCTTCCTGGAGCGCGTTGGCGGTCCCCGCCGCGAAGTGGCTCGGTGACGACAGCAGATGGGCGAAGGCGAGCTGCGATTCGCTCGTCGGGTGGAGGACTGTGACCTCGATCGCCCGCAGCGGGCCAAGGCCGGATCCGGGGTCGGCGGCAATGCGGGCGGCCTCGACCACCGCCGGATC
>DASUPH010000046.1:0-3350 GCA_036276275.1 Candidatus Limnocylindrales bacterium | reverse complement strand
GACTATCCCTTTGGTCGTGGCTTGACCGGGCGCGTGACCGAGGCCGGCACGATCGAGCTCGCCGTCCCATCGGATCCGGGCCGCATCCGCCTCGAGTTCGCGCCATCCGCCCGACCGGTCCGAGATGACGCTCCGGCATGAAATCCGCCTCGAGCGAGCGCGGCGCCAGCCGGCTTCCTGCGCGATCACGCTCGTTGGGGCCGGAATCCATGCCGCCCCGGCATCAGCCTGGCGCCGGGCGGCGACGTTTGCCGCATTCCGGGCGGACTGCTACCATCCGCCGGTCATAGAAAGATCAAATTCAGTACATGTTCGTGTACGGAGGACCGAGTGCCGCTCGCGCGGGAATTGAAGCAGGAGATCATGACCGGGTTCGCCACCAAGGAAGGTGACACCGGATCGCCGGAGGTCCAGGTCGCGCTCCTGACGGAGCGGATCAAGGACCTGACCGAGCATCTCCGAGGCTTCCCCAAGGACAATCATTCGCGTCGCGGCCTCCTCAAGCTCGTCGGCCAGCGCCGTCGCCTTCTTGCCTATCTCATCAAGAAGGACAACACGCGCTACCGCGCCGTCATCGCACGGCTCGGGCTCCGCCGCTAGCGTTTCCGCCTGCGGGTCCCGGTCATGACCGGGGTCCGATCGCGTCAGACGCCAACCGGTCGGCCCTCGCGCCCATTGGTCTCTCCTCCTCACGATCGAAGGAGGAACTCACCCCGTGTCTCAGACATTCGAGACGCAAATCGGTGGTCGCACGCTGACCATCGAGACCGGCAGGCTCGCCCGCCTGGCTGGTGGCTCCGTCACCGTTCGCTACGGTGACACGATGGTCCTCGGGACCGCCAACCGATCGGAGCCGCGGCCCGGGCTCGATTTCTTTCCGCTCACCGTCGACTTCGAAGAGCGGATGTACGCGGCCGGCAAGATCCCCGGCGGCTTCATCAAGCGCGAGGCGCGCCCGTCCGAGAACGCGATCCTCGCCGCCCGCCAGACAGACCGGCCGATTCGGCCGCTGTTCCCCGAGGGCTACAAGGACGACGTCCAGCTCGTGATCACGGTCCTCTCGACGGACCAGGAGAACCTGCCCGACGTCATCGGCACGATCGCTGCGTCGGCGGCCCTGACGATCAGCGAGATCCCGTTCAACGGTCCGATCGCCTCGGTCCGAGTGGGCCGGATCGCCGGCGAGTTCGTGGTGAACCCGACGTTCACCGAGCTCAAGGACTCGGAGCTCGACCTGATCGTCGCGGGGACCCGCGACGCGATCATGATGGTCGAGGCCGGTGCGAATCTCCTGCCCGAGGACGTCATGGCCGAGGCCATCCTGTTCGGGCACCGCTCGCTCCAGCCGATCGTCGACCTCCAGGAGGAGCTCCAGAAGGCCGTCGGGAAGGCGAAGCGCATCCCGTACATCGAGCCGGCTGCGAACTCGGTCCTCGAGTTCGCCTCGGCGACCGACGCCAAGCGCGAGCTCGTTGTCCTCGACGTAGAGACGACCGGGACCGACCCGAAGATGTCCGATCTCATCGAGGTCGGCGCGGTCAAGATCAAGGGCACGAAGATCGTCGATCGTTGGTCGACCTTCGTGAACCCCGGCCGGCCCATCGTCGGCAACCAGATGCACGGCATCACCGACAAGGACGTCGCGGGCGCGCCGAGCCCGAAGGAGGCGGCCGACAAGCTGCTGGACTTCGTCGGCGACGCAAGGATCGTCGGCCATAACGTCGGATTCGACCTCGGCTTCATCGAGGAAGCGAAGGGCGATGGCTTCCGGTTCAAGCCGGGCCAGTACCTCGACACGCTCGTCATCGCCCGCGATGGCTATCCGGGCGCCGAGTCGTACAAGCTGCCTGATCTCGCCCGGTTCTTCGGTATCGAGCTCTCGCAGGGTCATCGGGCGCTGCCGGACGCCGAAGCGACCGCCAATCTCCTGCTCTGGTTCGCGAACGACCTGCCGGGCCGGATCTCGAGCCTGCGGGAGTCGATCGGCAACGCCGTTCGCGCCCAGCGGAGCGGCGGCGACACGAACGCCCTGCTCGAGGCCGCGCGACGCGAGGCGCGCGTCAGCAAGAGCCTCTTCAGCCTGATCCAGAAGAAGACGGTCCGCCAGATCGTCCTCGACGAGGGGATCCGGATCGACGGTCGCGGCCTGACCGACATCCGGCCGATCACGGTCGAAGTCGGGCTCGTCCCGCGTGCCCACGGCTCAGGCCTGTTCACGCGCGGTGAGACACAGGCCCTGACCGTCGCGACGCTCGGCTCGTCCTCGGACGTCCAGCGGATCGACACGATCAGCCCGGAGACGGAGAAGCGCTATCTCCACCACTACAACTTCCCGCCGTACAGCACGGGCGAGAACAAGATGATGCGCGGGCCGAGCCGGCGCGACATCGGCCACGGCCACCTCGCCGAGCGGGCACTCGTGCCCGTCCTGCCGAGCCACGATGAGTTCCCGTACGTGATCCGGCTCGTCAGCGAGTGCGTGACCTCGAACGGGTCCACCTCGATGGCCTCGACGTGCGGTTCGACCCTCGCCCTCATGGATGCCGGCGTGCCGATCAAGGCGCCGGTCGCCGGCGCGGCGATGGGCCTGATCAGCGAGCCCGACGGCCGCTTCGTCGTCCTGACCGACATCCTCGGCAAAGAGGATTCGATCGGCGACATGGACTTCAAGGTGACCGGAACGCGGGACGGCGTCACCGCCCTGCAGATGGACATCAAGGTCCAGGGGATCAGCGAGGCGATCATCCGCGACGGTCTCAAGCAGGCCCTCACGGCCCGCCTGGCGATCCTCGACAAGATGGCCGAGGTCATGCCCGAGGCCCGTGGCGAGATGAGCGACTTCGCGCCGCGCATCACCACGATCAAGATCAACCCGGAGAAGATCCGGGAGATCATCGGCAAGGGCGGCTCGATGATCCGCAAGATCCAGGAAGAGACGTCGACCGAGATCAACGTCGAGGACGATGGCACGGTCGAGATCGCGGCCGTTTCCGGGGAGAACGCCCGGAAGGCGATCCAGTGGATCGAGAGCCTGACCCGAGAGGTCGAGGTCGGGGCGCTCTACCTCGGCAAGGTCACCCGGATCATGGGCTTCGGCGCGTTCGTCGAGATCCTGCCAGGCAAGGAGGGTCTCGTCCGGATCGGCGAGCTCGCCGACTACCACGTCCCGACCGTCGAGGACGTCGTGTCCGTCGGCGACGAGGTGATGGTGGTCGTGATGGAGATCGACCGCCAGGGCCGGGTCAACCTGTCCCGCAAGGCGGCGATGCAAAGGCACCTCGCGAAGGAACCCGTCGGGAGCTGACGATCGGCATCGTCCCGCCCAATCCGAGCCGCCGGCATCGCCGGCG
>DASUPH010000045.1:0-9063 GCA_036276275.1 Candidatus Limnocylindrales bacterium | reverse complement strand
TCACCCATCGACCCGCTCGATGGTTCGGTCCACGATGGTCGAGATGAGATCCCTTGCTCGGCATCTCGCGCCGCTGGCGGTCCTCCTCGCGGTCGCCCTCGTCGCATGGCTCCCACTCATCCAATGGGGCACGCCCACCGTCCTCGACGGCTATCCGCTCGGGACGCGCGCCGCTTGCGCCGACAGTTGTCCGCGGTTCACCGCGGCTGCCGTGGCCTGGCTGGATTCAGCCGTACCGGGTCACGCTCCCGTCGATCAGATCGAACTTTTCGTGCCGGACTACCGCGACTCCGCGGGCAACCGGATTCTCATGAATCGAAGTGGCGGAACCGACTATGTCGCGGTGATCCACCTGGCTGATCGCTCGGTACGAGCAATCCAGGTTGGTTGCGGGGTGGGCGTGGACCCGGACCGCTGCTTCACCAGCGCGCCCATGACGATGCCGTAGGCTCGAGCGTCGGTTGCGGTGTTCGGGAAGGCACGCGTACCATCGCAGGCGATGATCCATCCGCGCACTCGGCCGTTTCGGCGACCCGGGTCCGCGGCGCGCGAGGCTTCCTGACCCATGGCCGTCGGCTCATCGAACGACTTCGATCTCGTCGTGCTCGGGGCGGGGACCGGCGGCTACACAGCCGCGTTCCGGGCCGCCCAGCTCGGCCTGAAGGTCGCCCTCGTCGACGAGGACAAGATCGGCGGGACGTGCCTTCACCGCGGCTGTATCCCGACGAAGGCGCTCCTCGAATCGGCCGGCTTCATGGAGCACGTCCGCCACGCCAAGGACTACGGCCTGACGCTCCCTGGCGAGCCCGGCATCGACTACGTCCAGATGGCCGCCCGCAAGGACCAGGTCGTGAAGCGGTTGTGGACGGGCCTCAAATCGCTCATCGACAAGAACAAGGTCACCTGGGTCGCCGGCCGCGGCCGGCTCGAGGGCGCGAACAAGATCCGGGTCACCCAGCCCGCCGAGGACGGCACGCCGGGCAAGGGTGGCGACCGTGTCCTTCAGGCGACCGACGTAATCGTCGCCACCGGCTCAAGAGTCAAGTCGCTGCCCGGTCTCGAGCCCGACGGCAAGCGGATCCTGACCTCCGACGACGTCCTTCGCTCCGACACGCTGCCGAAGGACGTCGTGATCGTCGGGGCGGGAGCGGTGGGCTGCGAGTTCGCCTCGATGTACCACGACCTCGGGACGAAGGTGACGCTCCTCGAGTACTTCCCCCAGATCGTCCCGCTCGAGGACCGCGACCTCAGCCAGGCGCTCGAGAAGAGCTTCACCCGGCGCGGGATGACGGTCATGACGAACGCCCGCTTCGACGCGGCCAAGGTCAGCGTCGAGAAGGACGGGATCTGCCTGATGGTCGGGCCGGAGGGCAAGGACCAGCAGGAGGTCCGGGCCGAGGCGCTCCTCGTCGCCGCCGGCCGCGCGCCGAACATCGAGGAGATCGGGCTCGAGTCGACGAAGATCGAGACCGACCGCGGCTTCATCAAGGTCGACGGCCGGATGCGGACGAAGGAACCCCACGTCTACGCGATCGGCGATGTCGTCGGCGGCCTGATGCTCGCCCATACCGCGGGCCACGAGGGGATCGTCGCGGCCCACGTGATCGCCGGCGAGAAGGACGTCCACCCGATCGACTACGTGAAGCAGCCGCGAGCCACCTACTGCCGGCCGGAGATCGCCTCGATCGGGCTGACCCAGCAGCAGTGCGAGGAACAGGGCTTGCCGATCAAGGTCGGCAAGGTCCCGTTCCAGGCGATCGCGAAGGCGATCATCGGCGGCGAGTACGAGGGCTTCGCGAAGGTGATCGGCAACAAGGAGACCGATGAGACACTCGGCATCCACCTGATCGGACCGCATGCCACCGATCTCATCGCCGAGGCGTCCGTCGCCTTCGATCTCGAGGCGACGCCGTGGGAGATCGGCGGCGCGACCCACGCCCACCCGACGTTGTCGGAGGTCCTCGGCGAAGCGGCCCTGGCCGTCGACGGCCGGTCGATCAACTTCTGAACGAGCAAGGGGACGAACGGATGGCGGTGACGCCGCAGACCACCGGGTCGGACAAGGCAGCCGCACCCCTCGGCGCGTCCCTCGGGCTGTCCAACGAGGATCTCCTCGAGATGTACCGCCTCGTCGCCCTGTCGCGGGCCGTCGACGAACGGATGTGGATCCTCAACCGCGCCGGCCGGATCCCGTTCGTGATCAGCGGCCAGGGCCACGAGGGGGCCCAGGTGGGCGTCACGTGGGCGCTCGAGAAGGGCAAGGACTGGATCGCCCCGTACTACCGCTCGATCGCCACGTGTCTCACATTCGGGATGGGCCCTCGCGACATCATGACGGCCCAGTACGCGACCGCCTCGGACCCGTCGTCGGGTGGGCGCCAGATGCCGGGCCACTACGGGTCCCGCGAGCACAACCTCGTCTCGGTCAGCTCGCCCGTGGCGACGCAGCTCCTCCACGCGGTCGGGCTCGCCCTCGCCGCGAAGATCAGGAAGACCGGCGACGTCGCCCTGACGATCATGGGCGAGGGATCGAGCAACCAGGGCGACGTCCACGAGGGACTGAACTTCGCCGCGATCCACAAGCTGCCGTTCATCTTCGTGGTCGAGAACAACGGCTACGCGATCAGCGTCCCCCTGGTCCGCCAGGTCGCGGGCTCCAGCGTCGCCGACCGGGCGGCGGGCTACGGGATCCCGGGTGTGACCGTCGACGGGTCCGACGTCCTGGCCTGCTACGCGGCGGCCCGCGACGCGGTCACGCGGGCTCGCGCGGGCGACGGGCCGACGCTCATCGAGGCCAAGGTCACCCGGCTCACGGGGCACTCCTCGGATGACCAGCAGACGAAGTACCGATCCGAGGAGGAGCTCCTGGCCGACAAGGCGCTCGACCCGGTCCCGAAGTTCAAGGCCCAGCTCGTCGAGGCCGGAGTCCTGACGGACGAGGCCGAGGCCCGGATCGCGGCCTCGATCACGGCCGCCGTCGACGACGCGACCGAGTACGCGGAGAGCCAACCCGACCCCCAGCCGTCGACGGCGATGAAATGGGTGTACGCCGAGGAGTGGCCGTCCGAGACGCCGCCGCCGTGGGGCTTCGGCGAGGTCGCGGCGGGCGATGACGCCGGCGATTCCGGCGACGCGGAGGCCGCGAAACCCAGCGAGCCGGCGGGCGAGGGCGTCCACTGATGGCCCTCAAGACGTTCATCGAGGCGATCCGCGAGGGTCTCCAGGAGGAGATGACCCGCGACGAGAACGTGATCGTCCTCGGCGAGGACGTCGGCAAGAAGGGCGGCGTCTTCCTCGCGACCGACGGCCTGTGGGCCGAGTTCGGCGACGACCGGGTCATCGACACGCCCCTGACCGAGAGCCAGATCATCGGGACGTCGATCGGCGCCGCGATCGGCGGGCTGCGGCCCGTCGCCGAGATCCAGTTCGCCGACTTCATTTTCCCGGCCTTCAACCAGCTCATCTCGGAGGCGGCCCGTCTCCGCTACCGCAGCAACAACGGCTACAGCGCACCGATGGTCGTCCGGGCGCCGTACGGCGGCGGGGTCCACGGGGCGCTCTACCACTCCCAGTCGGTCGAGGCGTTCTTCACCCACGTCCCGGGTCTGAAGGTCGTCATCCCGTCGACCCCGTACGACGCGAAGGGCCTGCTGCGGAGCTGCATCCGCGACGACGACCCGGTCCTCTTCTTCGAGCACAAGAAGATGTACCGCTCCGTCCGCGGCGACGTCCCCGCGGGCGAGTACACGGTGCCGCTCGGCAAGGCCCAGGTGACCCATCCCGGGACACAGGTCACGGTGATCGCGTACGGCCTGATGGCCCACTACGCGCTGGAGGCCGCCGACCGCGTCGCCGACGAGGGGATCAGCGTCGAGGTCGTCGACCTGCGGACGCTCCGGCCGCTCGACAAGGAGACCGTCCTGGACTCCGTCCGCAAGACCGGCAAGTGCCTCGTCGTCTACGAGGACAACCGGTTCGGCGGCTACGGCGCGGAGGTCTCGGCGATCGTCGCCGAGGAGGCGTTCGACTATCTCGATGGGCCGGTGACCCGGATCGCGGGACCGGACGTGCCGGGCGTTCCCTACAACCACGTCCTCGAGGACTGGTTCATGGTGAACCCGGAGAAGATCGCCGACGGCATCCGCAAGCTCGCCGCCTACTGAGATGGGGGACCTGGCGGCGGTCGAGGCCCGGTTGGACGCGATCCTCGAGCCGTACCGGACACGCCTCGAGACCTTCGAGATCTACGGCGTCCCGATGCTCCGCCGGCCGGGGGCCAGGGCCCACGACTGGTTCGCCGGCGTGAGCCCCGGCAACGGCGTGATCCGCTTCTTCCTCCTGCCGATGTACGCCCACCCGGAGCTCCTCGAGGGGATCTCCCCGGAGCTCCGGAAGCGAAAGCGGGGCGCGTCGCTCTTCGCATTCACGAACGTCGACGACGGACTCATCGAGGAGCTGACCGCCCTCACCGAGCGGAGCTTTGCGGCCTACACGAACGGGGATGAGGAGGCGCCTGGATGACCGACCTGACCGCGGTCCACGACCGCCTCCGGGCGATCCTGGTCGCTCACGCCGATGGACTCGCGACCACGAAGGACGGACCCGGCGGAATGACCCTCGAACTGCCGGGGCTCGAGGGCAAGCCCTGGGGCTACGTCGCCGCGACCCGGGTGGGCAAGCGCTACGTCAGCTACTACCTGATGCCGGTCTACGCATCGCCCGAGCTCGCGGCGACGATGACGCCGGAGCTGAGGCGGCGGATGCAGGGCAAGTCGTGCTTCAACTTCGCGACGATCGACGAAACCCTGCTCGCCGAGCTCGATGAGCTGACGGCAAAGGTCATTCCGGGCTACCGCGCCGTCGCCGAGGCCGCCGCGGCGACCCGCCGCTGATCGGGCGGCCCGAGCGTCAGACTGCCGACTCGATCGCGACCGCGAGCCGTCGGTCGAGATAGGCGGCGATCCGGTCGGTCTCGGCGGCGAGCTCCCTGCGGACGCCACCGCGCCAGCGGCCGAACGGCTGGACGATGACCGTGCCCGCGCCGGCCTTGCCGTTCGCGATCTCCCAGGTTCCACCCACGCGCCCGTCGACGACGACGATCGGCGTCACCCAGCCCGCGGTCCGGTGGACCCGATCGTGGTGCGCGTCGCCCAGGACCGAATCGACTCGCCTGGGGAGCTCGTTCGTGAACGGATCGAAGCCCGGCAGCAGCCGCACCTTGCGCTCGGCTGAGGCGGCCGCAAGGGCCGCGACGTCCTCGCGGAGGATGAGACCGCGCGCGCCATCGACGTCGATCTCGGCGATGTCGGCCTCGATGTGTATCAGCGCGCGGTTGACTCCGGCCATCCGTCCGCCGCCCCACCATCGGGCGATCATCTCGCGGCTCGCCCCGGGAAAGACCGCCAGGTAGCGGCCGATCAGCCGGCCGAGAGCGCGATCCTGTGCATCCGGTTCGTCGGTGGGCTCGATCGCTCGGCCCAGCCAGTCGGACGGGTCCACGAACGCGACGTTCCGTCCGTTCGACGGCCCGAACACCAGTTTTCCGCGCTGGGCGGCTGGTCCCAGGAACGTGCCCCAGCCGGTCAGCATGTCCTCGCGCAGGTGCGGCCGGCGAATGCGCTTGACGACGGAATCGACGACTTCGACGCGGGTCATCGGGCGGTCCGACAACGCTTCACCGATCGCGTCGATGACTTCGGCCACCTGAGCCTCGGTCATCTTGAAGTAGCGGAGCCAGACCGGCGTGTGCCATCGTTCGAGGCTGCGGGCGGCAAGCACGAACTCGGCCAGGTCGTCGGGCGTCAGCAGATGAAGGGTCTGGCGGAACGCCCATGTCTTGATCAACTCCCGCCGTTCCCAGAGCGCGTCGCGCACGTCGGCGGCGCGCAGGCCGTCGATCCGGGCCGCGGCCTGGAGCTCGGCGGAGCTCATCACCTGGGCGTGGAGGCCGACCAACCGGCCGACGACGTCCACGAGCCGATCGGGCCGGCTCCGCTGGATCAAATTCTGCCGGGCGAGCCGGAGCGCGAGGACGCGCGACCAGTCGGTGGCCAGCGCAAATGCGGTCGGAGACGTCGGCATGGCGCGATGATGCCGGTCGTGCACGACAGTTGCTGGCAGGTATCGGGCCGAACCGACGCGGACCGTTGCATGATGCGCGACACTAGGTGGCGAACGAGACGACGGCGGGCCCGATCCGCCCCGGCGATCCGGAGGAACAGACGTGGCCAAGGTGACGATGCCCCAGCTCGGTGAAAGCGTGGCCGAGGGGACGATCGGCAAGTGGCTCAAGCAGCCCGGCGACACGGTCGAGAAGTACGAGCCGCTCCTCGAGGTGATCACCGACAAGGTCAATGCGGAGGTCCCGTCGCCGTTCGCCGGCGTCCTGACGGAGATCCTCGTCGAGGAGGGCGCGACCGTCCCGAACAACGCCGAGATCGCCGTGATCGAGACCGCCGAGGATGCGTCCAACGGCACGGGTGACGCGCCGGCTCCGTCGGCGCCGGCGGCGGTCCCCGACGAGCAGGCGGCATCCAGCGCGGCGGAGCCCGAAGCGCAGACGCCCGCCGCCCCCGCCCCCGCTCCGACGGCCGCCCCCGCTCCGACGGCAGCCCCCGCCGCACCGTTCGTACCGGCGGACGGGCCCGCCGGATCCGACGAGCGTCCCGAGCGTCCCGCCGCAGCTGCTCCGCCGGCGGCAGCCGCAGCAGCCACAGCAGCTCCGCCGACGGCGGTCGCGGCCGAGCCGGCGGACGCAACCGGCAACCCGGACGCCCGGATGACCCCCGCCGTCCGGCGACTTCTTCGCGAGCACGGCCTGACCGCGGCCCAGATCGTCGGGACCGGCGGCGGTGGCCGGATCACCCGCGAAGACGTCACGAACTATGTCGAGGCGCAGAGGACCGGCCAGCCCGTTGGCGGTCAGGCCGTCGGTGGCGCCGCGGCGCCGGCGGCGCCCGAGGCCGCTACGCAAACTGCCCCGGCCGCCGCCGCCGGAGCCAGCAGTAACGGCGCCACAGCGGCGCCATCCGCCTCGCCAGCGGTAGCGCCGCCCGGCCCCGCCACGACACATCGTGGCCCCGCCGCGGCGACGACTCCCGCGCCAAGCATCGCGTTCCCCGCCGGCGCGGACGAGGTCCTTCTCCCGCTGACCCAGATGCGGAAGGGCATCGCGACCCAGATGACGAAGGCGCTCCTCGCGCCGCACGCCTACGTCCAGATGGAGGTCGACGTCACCCGGCTCGTCGCCTTCCGGGAGAAGAACAAGCGTGCCTACCAGGAGAAGGAGGGGATCGGGCTCAGCTTCGTCCCCTTCGTCGTGAAGGCGTCGGCCGAGGCCCTCAAGGGCAACCCGACGTTCAACGCCCACTGGACCGACCAGGGCGTGATGGCGAAGCGGAAGGTCAATATCGGCGTTGCCGTCGCGGTCGACGAGGGTCTGATCGTTCCGGTCATCCGGGACGCCGACCAGCTCTCGATCCACGGCCTCAACGTTGCGATCGCCGACGTCGCCGCCCGGGCCAAGGCCGGCAAGTTCAGGATCGACGACTTCGGCGGAGGCACGTTCACCATCGACAACACGGGCTATCTCGGGACGAACATGGTGATGCCGATCCTCAACGTCCCGGAGGTCGGGATCGTCACGATGGAGGCGATCACGAAGCGCCCGGTCGTCGTCGCCACGCCGGACGGCGACGTGATCGCGATCCGGCCGATCATGAACATGGTCCTCGGGGTCGACCATCGAGCCAACGACGGCGCCGGCGGCGCGGCCCTCCTCCGCGACATCAAGGCGTGGCTCGAGCGGGTCGGGCCGGACACCGCGATCTACTGACCTTGGGGCAAGGGAGGGGAGGAGCGATCCATCGACGTGGGGCCCTCGGCCGCACCGTCCTACGGCTCGGCCCGACCGTGCTCCTCGCGGCCTGCGGCCTCGTGCCCGTCGCACCGGGCACGCCGGTCCCCGCCCTCGCGACCCTGGGCGGATGGGCCGCCTCGTCGACCATCGCCGAGGCGGGCACCATGCTGACGGCGACCTACGAGAGCTGGCCGCTCGCCCAGCCGCCGCATGCGTACGCGTGCCCGCACAAGCCCGACGCCATCTTCGACGAGGGCCGGTCGCGGATCCTCCTCGAGACCGATCCCCGCTGCGTGACCTTCGCCGCCGCCGTCACCGATCGCCGCCTCCAGATCTCGATCGATCGCGCCAAGCTGCCCCATGGGTTCGACGGGCTCGAGGCGTGGACGGTGGTGATGGCCGTGATCGCCGACGAGGGGACCTGGTCCCTCGTGACCACCCTGCCGGCGGTGTTCCCGAAGCCCGTCGTCAAGCCAGCGCCGAGCGTCGATGCCGCGCCGTCGTGACGCTCGGCCGGCGGAGCCTGCCAAGCGCATCGTGGTCACCGGTGGGGCCGGCCTCGTCGGCCGGGCGGTGGTCCAGCGGCTTCGTGAACGGGGCGACACCGTGGTCGCGCTCGTCCGGGACCCGCGCCGGGCGGCGTTCCTCGCCGAGATGGGCGCGGAGCTCGTCGAGAGCGACCTCTCGGATGTCGCGGAGCTGACGGAGACCCTTCGCGGCGCCGACGGGCTGATCCACGCCGCGGGCAGCTACCGCGTCGGGATCCCGAAGTCCGAGCGCGGGGCGATGTGGGACGCCAACGTCGGCACGACGACACGGCTGCTCGATGCGGCCGAGGCCGCCGGAACCCCACGGATCGTCTACGTGTCGACGGGCAACATCTACGGCAACACCCACGGCGTCACGGTCGACGAAACGTACCAGCGCAACCTGGACGAGGGATTCCTGAGCTGGTACGACGAGACGAAATACGGCGCGCACGAGGTCGCCGAGCAGCGCATCGCCGGCGGGACGCCAATCGTCACCGTCCTCCCGAGCCAGGTCTATGGCCCGGGCGACCGAACCGGGTTCGGCGAACAGGTCCAGCTCGCCCACGCCGGCAAGCTGCGGTACCGGGCGCTGACCGATGTCCGGATCGGCGTCGTCCACGCCGACGACCTTGCGCTGGGAATCGTCGCCGCCCTCGACCGCGGCCGGATCGGCGA
>DASUPH010000044.1:0-4231 GCA_036276275.1 Candidatus Limnocylindrales bacterium | reverse complement strand
GGCGAGACCTATAACGTGCCGGGCTCCGCCGAGATGACGAACCGCGATGTCGTCGCCGCGCTGCTCGAACGTCTCGGCAAGCCGTGGTCGCTCGTCCGGAGCGTGCCGGACCGACCGGGCCATGACCGCCGTTACGCCCTCGACGGCTCGAAGCTCGCGGCGACCGGCTGGCGCAACCGGACCTCGTTCGATGACGGCCTGGCGGCCACGATCGACTGGTTCCAGGCCAACGAGCGCTGGTGGCGGGCCGCCCGGTCCGGCGACTGGGACGCCTACTACGAGCGCCAGTACGGGACGCGCCTGGCGGCGGGTCAGGCGATCGGTCGCCATGTGGGATCGACCATCGGCCGCGACGCCGGACCGGCCCGCCCCGACGCCGGCGGCTGACGATGCGGGTCGCCGTCAGCGGCGCGACCGGGCGACTGGGACGGGCCCTGGTCGAGGCGCTCGGCGAAGCCCCGTTCCCCGGCCCGGCCGGGCCGATCGCCTGGAGCCGGCCGGACTTCGATCTTGACGCGCCGGACGCCTTCGCCGCGCTCGTCGACCGCGACCGGCCGGAGGTGGTCATCCACGCCGCCGCCTGGACCGACGTCGACGGCTGCGCCCGCGAACCCGATCTCGCCCTGGCCCGGAACGGGTTCGCGACCGGCCGCCTTGCCGAGGCCTGCGCGGAGCGCGGGATCGATCTTCTCGTCGTCTCGACCAACGAGGTCTTCGACGGCCGGCGGACCGATGGGCTGGGCTACGGACCGGCCGACTCGCCGAGCCCGATCAACCCGTATGGCGCATCGAAGCTGGCGGGCGAGGAGGCGGCGAGGGTGGCGTTCTCGACCAGGGCCGGGCGGGGCTCCGGTGTCGCCGCCGGCCGGCCCGCGCTCGGGATCGTCCGGACGGCCTGGCTGTACGGCCCGCCCGGCAACGATTTTCCGGCCAAGATCCTGGCCGCCGCGGATCGCGCTCGCGTGGCGGGCGAGCCGCTCCGGCTCGTTGCCGACGAGACGGGCGCGCCGACCTACAGCCACGACCTCGCCGAGGCGATCGCCGAGCTGATCGGGTCGGCGGCGATCGAAGGGGTCCATCACGTCACGAACGGCGGCCGGGCCAGCCGGGCCGACTGGGCCCGCGAGCTGCTCCGGCAGGCCGGCGTCGCCGTCGACACGGCGGACGTCCCGGCATCGACCTGGCCGAGAGCGTCGACACCGCCGGCATGGGCCGTCCTCGCCCCGACGCCGTTGCCGGGCGGTGAGCCGCTGCGGCCGTGGCAGGCCGCCCTCGCCGACTACCTGCCCGGGCTCAGCCGGCAGCGCGCGAAGGCAGGCGTGGGCCGATGAGCGGCGGTCCGCCCGATCTCGCCCGGCCGGCGTCCGCGCTGGCGGGCGTTCGCTACGGGGCGATCGCCCGCCACGGCGACAGCCGCGGCGCCTTCCGCGAGCTGTGGCGGGCATCGGCGTTCCCGGCCTTGACAGCGGAAGAGACCGGCGCGCCGCCCGGTCGTGAGCCGCGCTTCGTCCAGGCGAACCTCTCGACCTCGGCGGCCGGCGTCCTCCGCGGCCTCCACTACCACCGCCGCCAGCTCGATTACTGGACCGTCGCCTCGGGTCGTGCGTTCGTCGCCCTCGTCGACGTGAGGCCGATGCTCGCCGGCACGGGCCCGTCCGTCGTCGAGACACGCGAGCTCGTCGCCGACGAGTGGGTCGTCATCCCGGTCGGCATCGCCCACGGCTTCCTGGCCCTCGAGCCGCTCGAGCTCGTCTATCTGGTCACGAACGAGTTCGACGGCAGCGACGAGCTTGGCTTCGCCTGGGACGACCCGGCGGTCGGCGTGCCGTGGCCGGCGGTGCCCGCGACATCGGACGGCCGCCCCATCCTGTCCGATCGGGACCGCTCGAACCCCAGTCTCGAGGAGCTCGTCGCCGGCCTTCGAGGCTGATCAGGGCCCGACGCGCTGGGCGCGAGCGTTGCCTCACCCGGGCCCCGACCGCTGCGCACTCCACCGCACCCCTCCCCCCGGTTCCGTATCAGGTCGCGTCCGAAGGGGCCATGAGCTTCGGGACCATCCCGCGATTGGCTCGGGAGCACGCATGACCGAGGCTGGAACGGCAGTCATCCCCGCCCTGGGCAGCTCACGCCCGCGGCCCCGTCATCCGTTCCGGAGCCCTCATTGCGCAACCTCGTCGCCGCCCTCGCCGTCGCCCTCGTCGCCGCCCTCGGCGCCGCGAGCCCCGCAGTCGCGGCTCCGACGAGCACCGCCAAGGTCGTGATCATCGTCGGGGCGACCCACGGGGCGACCGCCGGGTACCGGTCCAACGCCGACCAGGCGTATGCCGAGGCGATCAAGTACACCTCCCACGTCACGAAGGTCTACAGCCCGAACGCGACATGGTCGAAGGTCAAGGCCGCCGTCGCCGGCGCGAACATCGTCATCTATTTCGGCCACGGCAACGGCTGGCCCAGCCCCTACACGTACGACCCGACCTACGCGACGAAGGACGGGATGGGCCTGAACTACGACCTCAACGGCGACGGCAAGCTGTCCGACTACGAGAACAAGTACTACGGCGAGCCGTCAATGGCCACGCTCGGGCTCGCCCCGAACGCGATCGTCATGCTCCACAACCTCTGCTACGCGTCGGGCAACTCCGAGCCGGGCGGCGCGGCCCCGAGCCTGTCGGTCGCTCGGCAGCGCATCGACAACTACGCGGCCGGGTTCATCAAGGGCGGCGCGCGCGCCGTCATCGCCGACGGCCACATGGGCCCCGAGCCGTATCTCGCGGCGCTGTTCACGAGTGGCCGGTCGATCGTCGACCTGTGGCGCTCGATGCCGAACTACCACGGCCACGTGGTGAGCTACGCCTCGGTCCGAACGCCCGGCTACACCGACTACGCCGATCCCGACTCCACGAGCGCGGGCTTCTACCGCTCGCTCGTGACGAAGCCGACGCTGACCGCGACCGCCGTGACCGGCGCCGTCGGCGACACCGGCGTCGACCCGACCACGCTCGCCGTCCCCGGCCGAGCCGTGGTCGCGGTCCCGACGGCGCCGCTCATGGTCACCGCGTCCGGCGACACGACGGCCGGCGGCACGCTGAGCCTGCCCCAGGGCACCCGCCTCAAGGTCGTCGCCAGGGGCGTGCCGACCAGCCCGACCAGCCCGCCGACGATCCTCGTCGAGGGCCTCGACGATCCCTCGATCGACGGGTACGTCCTCGCGTCGGACATCGCCCCGAAGGACAGCCGCGCACCGGTCCTTCTCGCCGTCGACGCCGGCACGGCCCGCTTCTCGCCGAATGGCGACGGCCGATCCGACACGCTGGCGGTGACCGGCAGCTTCTCCGAGACCGTGGCCTGGACCGTCCGCTTCCGCGACCTCGCAGGCCATGTACTGGCCGCAAAGACCGGGAACGGCGCGGAGTTCAACGTCGCGTGGGACGGGCTCGTCGGCGGCGTCAAGGTCGCCGACGGTACGTACGACTGGGCCGCCAGCGGCACCGACGCGTGGAAGAACGGGACCGCGACCGGCGCCGGCCGGATCGTCGTCGACACTTCCCCGCCGGCTATCAGCGGCCTCACCCCGGCGGCCGCGACGGCCAGCGTCTTCACTCCCAACGGCGACGGCAGCCGGGACACCGTCGCGACGTCGGCCACGTCGTCGGAGGCCGGTTCGATGATCGTCCGCATCAGCGACGGCGCGAACACCACGGTCCGCTCGTTCACGGCAGCGGCCGTGGCGGGTTCGAACAGCGTCACCTGGGACGGTCGCAACAACGCCGGCGCGATCGTCGGCGACGGCGACTACACGATCCGCCTGACCGGGCGCGACGCGGCCGGCAACATCGGCAGCGGTGTGGAACGCAAGCTGACGGTCGTCAAGCTCCTCGGCTTCGTGTCGACCTCCCTCTCGATCATCTATCCGCAGGATCTCGACCGCTTCGGAAAGACGACGAACCTGTCCTTCGCGCTCAGCCGCCCGGCGACCGTCACCTGGACGATCCGGAACGCGGCCGGCGCCGTCGTCGCGACGCACCTCTCGAAGGCCGCGGTCGGAGCCGGGACCACGACGTGGGCCTTCGACGGGCGACGCGAGGACGGCGCGATGCTGGCTCGGGGCACCTTCACCTCGTACGTCACGGCGTCGGACGGGACCGTCGCGATCAGCCAGAGCCGGACCTTCGAGATGAACGCCTTCTCGATCAAGCCGTCGGCCACGACCGCCCGGCGCGGGTCGAAGATC